>SHVT01000013.1 GCA_009694125.1 Rhodospirillaceae bacterium
AGAAAACCAGTATGCTCTGACATGGCGGGCGTCGCACTCCGTGAGTTCGCTGGAGGTCTTGCTTTGACAACAAAACATTACACGAAATCAACGGGTTACACTACGCCCGCCACCCTAAAATTACTCCGCTCGTGAATAATCCAGGCTAGATTAGTCGGATCGAGGAAGTAGGAACCTTCTCGGACTGCCGGTGATGCAAGCATCGTCTCTGCCATCGACCGAGTGGTTGGGTTCATGACGGCGTATGAATATATTCTGAACCGCAAATTAAACAGTCGGGCCGACGTCACCAAGGCGGAGGATTGGCTGCGCCGGAACATGCCGCGCGGGACCTGGGGACTTGAGTTCGTCGGCGTCGCCGATGAAGAAGACGCCAAATCGGGACGCCGGGTGTCCAAGATACTTATCCGTTTCAAATTCGGGCAGAAGGAGAACCTTCTGCGCTTCAAAACCGAGTATTTCGAGAAGCGGAAATACGACCCCAAAGAGCATGAAGACCCGAAAGACGCGAAGGCAAACACTGAAGGGAAAAAGAAAGGAATTCTCGCCAAGATATTCGGCGGGTAGGCCGCCTGGGCCGCCCGCGAAGCGGGAAAGGCCCGCTTGAGCAAGGCTTCCAAGCGGTCACATCGCACGGGATATCTAGCTTGAATGTCTGGGTTATTTGAGAGTAGGTATCGCCTGAAGGTTGAGTATCAGCGGCAGGCCGCGACCATGTCGCCAATGTCGCGATAGCGAGGCAAATGGATGCTGGTTTCGTTCAAATTCCAGATTTCCACACCAATTCATCGGCAAAAAGGCTCGTGACGACGCTCAGGTGTGGTTGCGCGAGCACGTCAAGAAGGGCGCCTGGAAGATTCAATTCATCGGCATGGGAGAAGTCCGGGACGCCAAGGGCACGATCCACCCCGTCTACCATCAGAATTTCAAATTCGCCAATAAGGAGGACTGCGTCCTTTTCAAGGAAAAGGTCGTGGACGTGAAGGCGTTCGTTCTTGAAGATCCGCTCGAGCGCGAGAAAAAACGCGAACAGGAAGCTGCCCAGGGCGGCTTCCTGTCAAAGATATTCGGGAAATAGCGCTTTTTTCTGTTGCGGGTCGGGCGCGTGACTCAGCCCGGTTGCGAAGCTCGATGCGCGCGCAGGGCGCGATAACAATTGGCAGCGCTGCCGCTGCGCTGCGGGGAACGGGCCTTTTCCCCGCCATTGCGAACCTCGTAATGCGCGACCTGTAGGTCCCCGGATTTCACATACAGAAAGACGTCGAGGAAACAATCCGTCCCGGCGTAGCGCCATATCTCGGCGGGGCCATCGCGCTGAACGAAATCCGGCCGCCCGAGCCGATCGGACAGGACTCGTCCGGTCAGCCCGATCAATTCGCCGGGCTGCTCGGTGGCGGGCGGTAGCGGTGCCACCTTTTCCGCGATCGGCATTGGAGGCGCGCCGGATTCGGCGGCGTTCGATCCACCCATCGACGGAGAGGCCTCGGGGGACTGGGCCATCCCCGAATCGGGCCGCGCCGATGACTGCGCCGGCGGGGCGTTGGCCAGCCGTGGCGGCGGCTTGGCGCTACAAGCGGAAGCGCCAAGCGCAAGCGATAGGGCGAAAATCAGCCCGCAGCGGCCAGAGTTTTGGCGAGGCGGCAACCTGCTTGTCACGATCGGCGGGTCAAGCCTGGGTTGTTTCAACGGGCCGAAACAACGGAGAATCCGAATTCGCGCCCAAGGCCGAGGATGGCGACGCCGTATCGGCGACAGGCTTCAGCGTCGGGCTTGGACGTGTAACCTGAAGATCGCCCGCCAACTCGCCGCCAAGTTCGATTTCGATTTTCCCGTAGCGAACCGAACCGGTGATGCGACCGGTCGATCGAATGAACAATCTCTCGCGCACGATCAGCGAGCCTTCGAACCGCCCGCCGATCTCGGCGCCATCGACCTCCGCCGTGCCCTTGAAGAAACCGTTTTCGGTAATTTCGATGAAGCGGCTCTCCGAAAGGGTGGCTTCGACGCGCCCTTCGACAACAAGCCTGTCGCAGGACGTAATTTCGCCCGACAGGCAGATGTCGCGGCCGACGATCAGCTTCTTCGTTTCGGGTTCAGGCACCTGTTGACCGGAGCGCCAGCCCGTTTGACTGGTCAACTCGACGAGTCGGCGCCCCGCCGGCTCCGCGCGCGCTGTCGGCGCGCTCACGGGTTTGGTCGCGGGCAGGGGCGCGGCGCGCGGCGCCGCCGGCTTCGCGGCAGCATCGTGCTCCGCAGTTTCGTCGGTCGGCTGCGTCGACGGTCCGTCCCGGCCATTGTTCTTACGGCGGAACATGCAAGTCTCTCCCTAGCTGGTTGTCCCGTCGTCACGGCGCCGGCCAGGGACCGCCGCGCGACGTGGCCACACTATACAGCGGCGCGGCGGGCCCGCAACCCCTGCGGAACGACCGTCTAACCGCAACTTGTACGCAGCGCGCGGGTGACTATACTGCGCCGCCTGTTAATGCCCCTCAAAGCCGTTCAGCCAGAGTTGTCCGCCGATGACGGAAAATTCCTACGACGTGGTCGGAATCGGCAATGCCATCGTCGATGTGCTCGCCCATGCTGACGATTCTTACCTGAGCCGGCATAACATGGCCAAAGGGGCGATGACGCTGATCGAGGCGCCGGTCGCCGAGGCCATGTATGCCTCCATGGGGCCGGCAATCGAGTGTTCCGGAGGGTCCGTCGCCAACAGCATGGCCGGCATCGCCTCGTTGGGAGGCCGTGCCGCCTATATCGGCAAGGTTTCCGACGATCAGCTGGGAAGTGTCTTTGCGCATGATATCCGAGCCGCGGGCGTCACCTTTGCCGCCTCGCCCACTGTTGGCGGACCGCCGACGGCGCGCTGCCTGGTATTGGTAACGCCGGACGGGCAGCGGACGATGCATACCTATCTTGGCGCCGCCACCCAGATCGGGCCGGAAGATATTGACGCCCCGCTGATCCGGCGTTCGAAGATCGTTTATATGGAAGGGTATCTGTGGGATCCGCCGCGGGCCAAGGAGGCCATTCGACGCGCGGCGGCGCTCGCCCGCGAAGCCAAGCGCCTGGTTGCCTTCACGTTGTCCGATCCTTTTTGCGTCGACCGTCACCGCGCCGAGTTCAAGACTTTGGCTGAGAAATACGTGGACGTTCTGTTCGCCAACGAAGCCGAGATCATTTCGCTCTACCAGGCACCGGATTTCGCGGCCGCGGTCGAGCAGGCCCGCCGCCGGCCTGGGCTGTCGGTGCTAACGCGCAGCGAAAAGGGTTCGCTTGTCGTCGCCGGTAGCTCGACTCACGAAATAGCGGCTGAAAAAGTCGGACGGGTCGTGGATTCCACCGGCGCCGGCGACCTTTACGCGGCGGGTTTCCTCTATGGCCTGACCCAAGGCTACGACCTGCCGGTCTGCGGCCGCATCGGCTCGATTGCCGCGGCCGAGGCGATTTCCCACCTGGGAGCGCGCCCCGAGGCGCCGCTCGCAACCCTCATCGAACGCAAGCTCGGCCGTCTCGCCCCGGGCACGAACGCGAACAAGGCGGTCCGCAACTGATCCTGCCGCGCCCTCGGGACAAGGCTCGTCCCCTGGCATTTGGCCCAACCCCTCACCACATGAAGTGCAGAATGTCGATCCGCAACCTCGCGATCATTGCCCATGTCGATCATGGCAAAACGACCCTAATTGACGCCGTTCTGCGCCAAACTGGAGCCGTGCGCGCCAATCAGAACGTGGCTGAATGCGCCATGGATTCCAACGAACTCGAACGGGAACGCGGGATCACCATCCTCGCCAAATGCACCTCGGTGAGTTGGAAGGGCGAACGGCTCAACATCGTCGACACCCCCGGACATGCCGATTTCGGCGGCGAGGTCGAGCGGATCCTGGGCATGGTCGACGGCGCCGTCGTTTTGGTGGATGCCGCAGAAGGCCCCCTGCCGCAGACCAAGTTCGTGACCGCCAAGGCATTGGCCAAAGGTTTGCGGCCGATCGTCATCATCAACAAGATGGACCGTCCGGACGCCCGCCCGGAAATCGTTCACAGCGAGGTCTTCGATCTCTTCGCCGCCTTGGGCGCCAGCGAGGAGCAGCTTGATTTCCCGACCTTGTTCGCGTCCGGGCGACAGGGCTGGGCCACGACCGAGATGGACGGCCAGCGCAACGACCTCAGCCCGCTTTTCGACCTGATCCTCGCGCATGTGCCGGCCGCGCGGGCCGATGCCGAGGCGCCGTTTGCCATGTTGGCCGCGATCCTGGAATACGACCCCTATCTCGGTCGCGTTCTGACCGGACGGGTTCACGCCGGCGTCGCCCGCGTCAACATGTCGATCAAGGCATTGAACCGCGACGGCGTGTTGGTCGAACAATCGCGCGCCACCAAGCTGCTCGCCTATCGCGGCCTCGAGCGCACGCCGGTCGAGTGCGCCGAGGCCGGCGACATCATCGCGATCGCCGGATTGGAATACGCGTCCGTCCCCGACACCATCTGCATGCCCGACGTCATGGCGCCAATACCGGCCACGCCCATCGATCCGCCGACCATGGCGATCACGTTTTCCGTCAACGATTCACCACTCGCCGGCCTCGACGGCGACAAGGTCACCTCGCGCATCATCGGTGAACGCCTGAAGCGGGAATCCGCCGGCAACGTCGCCATCCGCGTCACCGAGGCAGAATCCCTCGATTCCTTCGAGGTCGCGGGGCGCGGCGAACTTCAGCTCGGTATCCTCATCGAGACGATGCGGCGCGAAGGTTATGAAATGTCGATTAGCCGGCCGCGGGTTCTGTACCGCAACGATCCGGTCACCGGACAGCGCCTTGAGCCGATCGAGGAAGTCCAGGTCGACGTCGATGAGCCCTATGCGGGCGTGGTCATGGAAAGGCTCGGCCAAAGACGCGGGGAGTTGAGGGATTTGCGACCTTCCGGCGGCGGCAAGGTTCGCCTGACCTTCCTGATCCCTTCGCGCGGGCTGATTGGCTATCACGGGGACTTTCTGACCGATACCCGTGGCACCGGCATGATGCATCGGTTGTTCCATGGCTTTGCCGCTTACCGCAGCGCCATCGAAGCCCGGCGCACCGGGGTTCTCATCTCGACCGGCGACGGCACCGCGATCACCTACGCGCTTTGGAATCTTGAGGAGCGTGGCGTTCTCTTCATCAGCGGCGGGGTCCAGGTCTATCAAGGCATGATCATCGGCGAGAACAGCCGCGGCAGCGATCTCGAGGTCAATCCGCTCAAGGGCAAACAACTCACCAATTTTCGGGCCGCCGGCAAAGACGAGGCCGTGCGCCTGACGCCGCCCCGGCAGATGACGCTGGAACAGGCGATGGCCTATATCGCCGATGACGAGTTGGTCGAAGTGACGCCGAAATCGATCCGGCTGCGCAAACGCCTCCTCGACCCCCACGCCCGCAAGCGGGCGAGCCGCGCGCAAGAAGCTGTCTGAACGGCGGCGCTTTTCGCAACAAAGCACTTCAACCGCGGAGTCTTTGGGGCTAGAATCGCACCGATTCGCCATCTGGTGCGGTCAGGAGTACCCCATGAAAAATTGGCTTTCCGCCTTGGCGGTGAATTTCGAACGTCGCGTCGTCGTTGTCTTTTTTCTAGGGTTTTCTAGCGGCCTACCCTTCCTCTTAGTCTTTTCCACGCTCTCGACATGGCTTGCCAGGGAGGGCGTATCAAAGACCATGATCGGCCTGTTCGCGTTGGTCGGTTCGGCCTACGCCTTGAAGATCTTTTGGTCGCCGCTGGTCGACCGGTTGCCGTTCCCGCCATTCACGAATTTGCTTGGGAGGCGCCGCGGCTGGCTGATCTTCTCCCAGCTCGCCTTGATCGTGACGATGATTGGGCTGGGCAGCACCGAGCCCAAGACCGAGCTATGGTGGACAGCGATGTGGGCGGTTGGCCTGGCCTTCGCCTCGGCCACGCAGGACATTGTGATCGATGCCTATCGCATCGACCTTCTTGAGGAACGGCAGCTTGGCGCCGGCGCATCCAACGTGGTGCTCGGCTACCGCGTGGGCCTGTTGGCCGCCGGCGCGGGCGCGCTGACGATCGCGGAGTTATACGGTTGGTTCTGGGCCTACGCGGCGATGGCCGCCCTGATGGGCGTCGGCATCGTCACCGTTTTATTGACCCCTGAGCCGGAGGTTCGCCTGACGCCCGAGGCGGCTGCCCGCGAGGCCCAACTGACGAAATTCCGGGAGCGCTTCATCAATCTATCCGGCCGCCTGCAGACAGTCGCGGCCTGGGTACAAAGTGCGGTCATCAATCCCTTCGCCGAGTTCATGTTGCGGCCGGGGTGGATCGGGATCCTGCTGTTTGCCGGGTTGTACAAATATGCCGATGGCTTGCTCGGCGTGATGGCCAATCCCTTCTATGTCGAGATGGGCTTCACCAATGTCGAGATCGCGGCGATCAGCAAGGGCTGGGGTTTGGCGATGACGCTGATCGGCGGTGTGATCGGCGGCGTCATGGTCGCGCGCTTCGGCATGCTGCCGGCGTTGCTGATCTGCGGCGTCGCCCAGGCCCTTTCAAACCTGACCTATGTCGCCCAGGCCCTCGCCGGCCATGACGTCGTGGTCCTGACGGCGGTCATAGCCATCGAAAACCTGACCGGCGGCATGGCGACCGCGGCCTTCGTCGCCTATCTGTCCAGCCTGTGCAACATCTCCTACACCGCCACCCAATATGCCTTGCTGACGTCGCTGATGGCCTTCACTCGGCCTTTCCTGTCCTTCGGCGCGGGCGGGATGGCTGAATATCTGGGCTGGGTGGAGTTCTTCCTTGTCTCCACCCTCGCGGGGTTGCCGGGTCTGCTTGTCCTCTTGTGGATGATGCGTCGCTTCCCTGCGGCCACGCCGACGATGGCGGGACGATCAGCGCGCGCCGGGAACGACTAGCGCAGTCGCGTGGCGAAAAGCGTGCCTCCCCGAAGGGAGGCACGCTTGGTTTAGAGGCGCAGCCCATGCTCATCGGCGTACCCAAAGAAGTGAAGACTGCGGAATACCGCGTGGGACTCGTTCCCGCCAGCGTGCGCGAGCTTGTCCTGCATGGGCATGAGGTTATCGTCCAGAGCACGGCGGGCGACGGCATCGGTTGCCCGGATTCGGCGTATCGCGCCGCCGGTGCCGAAATTGCCCGCGACGCACAGGATGTGTTCGCGCGCGCGGCGATGATCGTCAAGGTCAAGGAATTGCAGCCCAACGAACGCCCGTTATTGCGCTCGGGACAAATTCTCTTCACCTATCTTCACCTTGCGCCCGATCCGAATCAGACCGCGGCGCTGATGCGATCAGGTGCGATCGCCATCGCCTATGAGACGGTGACCGATCCGGCCGGAGGATTGCCGCTGCTCGCCCCGATGAGTGAGGTCGCCGGCCGCATGTCGATCCAGGTTGGCGCCCACTGCCTCGAGAAACGCCAAGGCGGCTCCGGGATGTTGCTGGGCGGCGTGCCCGGCGTGCCGGCCGCAAAGGTCGTGATCCTCGGCGGCGGCGTTGTCGGCACCAACGCCGCGCGCATGGCGATGGGTCTGGAGGCAAAGGTCACCGTCATCGATAAATCCCTGCGCCGGCTCTACGACCTCGATCTCCAATTCGGCGCCAAGCTGTCCACGATCTTCGCGACCGCCGATGCCATCGAAACCCAAATCGCCGACGCCGATCTGGTCATCGGCGCGGCGCTGGTGGCGGGAGCGGCGGCGCCAAGGCTGGTGACGCGCGAGATGGTAAAACGGATGCGTAACGGCTCGGTCATGGTCGATGTGTCGATCGACCAGGGCGGTTGTTTCGAGACCAGCCGGTCGACGACTCACGCCGATCCCACCTTCGTCGAGGAAGGCGTGGTTCACTACTGCGTGACCAACATGCCCGGTGCGGTCGCCCGCACCTCGGCCTTCGCGCTGAACAACGCGACGCTGCCGTTCACGATTGCCCTTGCCGACAAAGGCTGGAAAAAGGCTCTGGAGGACGATGGCCATTTGCGCAATGGCCTCAATGTCGCCGAGGGCCGCGTGGTCCATGCCGCGGTGGCATTGGCTCTGGGTCTGGAGGCACTGCCGGTCGAGCGCATCCTTGCTTCGTGATTTCCGCCGGAAGCGTGGGCCAGCCCCATACAATAGAAAGGCGCCCGGTCGCGGGGGGCAGACCGGGCGCCTGAAGCTCCGTGAGGAGCCCGAGAGCGGCAGGGGAACCGCTCTCAAACGGAGGGATCCCGGGCGGGACCTCCGCCTCTGTTCCGGGATATGGGAAGGCCCAAACAACAAAACAAGATGATCGCATCGGGTCAGCCATGCGATTCACGCATGGCCGACTGGCGTCCATCGCCAAGGACCGCGGGCGCTCCGGCCGCAGGTGTCGCGTGTTACTCGCGACGTTCCTTGCCGTGAATGCGCGGGTCGGCAAAACGGAAAAGGTGATCTTCGAGAGGCAGTCCATAAGTGGCGTCATACAACGCCACCTGCGTCCGATTGCCTTGCCCGTCCACCACACCCCAACGGGCGAGCGCGAAGGGTTGCTCGCTGAATACCAGCGTCAGGCTACCCGCCCGCAGATCCTTGGTCTGGATGAGGGTGATGTAGAGGGCGTTAGGGGCATGTTCGACATCGGTGACGGTGACTTCGCCGGACAATTCGACCTTTTCCCGCACCAGGATGCCGACCGGAGTCGAGTCGAGCGGAATATAGCTGACCGATTCCAAGGACGAATCGTAATGAATTAGGTGACCGCCGTTCGAGATCAAAAGAACCGGCGTCGGCGGATCGTATTCGACGCGGAGTTTACCGGGCCGGGACAGATAGAAGGTCCCTTCGGCGGTCGATCCGTCCGGCCCCATCTGAAGCAGCCGCGCGCGCATCGTGCGCAGACCGCTGAGGTAGGACTCCACGCGGGATATATCGGCGCGGTCGGTCGGCAAGATCGGAGCCGCGAACGCGCCGCCGGAATGCGCGAGCAACGGCGAAGTCCCGGCGGCCGCGATGCCCGTCACGAAAGTTCGCCTCTTCATGGTCCGCTCACCTCCCCAAGACCCGTCGCCATGTCGATATGGGGCGCGCCGCGTCATTCGACAACCCATCGCCTCTGCCGCTATACGCCAAGGAGACGTGGCCTCGCCGCGCGGCTATTCGTTGTAGTCGCCCTTGGGCGCCAGCACTTCGCGCTTGCCGACGTGATTGGCGGTGCCAACGACACCTTCTTCTTCCATTCGCTCGATCAGGCGCGCGGCGCGATTATAGCCGATTTGGAGATGACGTTGGATGAAACTGGTCGACGCCTTGCGTTCGCGACAAACCAGAGCCACCGCCTGATCGTAGAGATCGTCGCCCGATCCGCCGCCCTGCCCATCCGGCGCGGGCGCGCCGCCGAACTCCTCGTCCTCCGCCGTCACATCGTCCATATAGGCCAGCGTGCCCTGGCGCTTGATGAAATTCACCACGGTCTCGACTTCTTCATCGGAGACGAACGGACCGTGTATGCGGGTGATGCGACCGCCGCCCGCCATGTACAACATATCGCCTTGTCCCAGAAGCTGCTCCGCTCCCTGCTCTCCGAGGATCGTGCGACTGTCGATCTTGGAGGTGACCTGGAAGCTGATGCGCGTTGGAAAATTCGCCTTGATCGTGCCGGTGATGACGTCCACCGACGGTCGCTGCGTCGCCATGATCAAATGCAGGCCGGCAGCCCGCGCCATTTGAGCCAGACGTTGCACCGCCCACTCGATGTCCTTGCCGGCGACAAGCATTAGATCGGCCATCTCATCGACGATGACAACGATGAACGGAAACGGCGAAAGATCGAGCGGCTGTTCCTCGAAAATCGCTTCGCCGGTCTCGGGATGAAACCCCGTCTGCACCTGACGCGTCAGGGTCTCGCCTTTCCGCCGGGCTTCGGCGAGGCGCGCATTGTAACCGGCGATGTTGCGAACCCCGAGTTTGGACATCGCGCGGTACCGGTTCTCCATTTCCCGCACCGCCCATTTGAGGGCGACGACCGCCTTTTTCGGTTCGGTGACCACGGGTGTCAGCAGATGCGGGATCCCGTCATAGACCGACAGCTCCAGCATCTTCGGATCAATCATGATGAAACGGCATTCGTCCGGCGGCAGGCGATAGAGCAGCGACAGGATCATCGTATTGATCGCCACGGACTTGCCCGAGCCGGTCGTGCCGGCGATCAGGAGATGCGGCATCCGGGCGAGATCCACGATCATTGGAATGCCGCCAATGTCCTTGCCCAGGACAAGGGTGAGTTTGGCGGCGGTTCGTTCATATTCGTCGGCGGACAGAAGGGCGCGAAGATACACAACTTCGCGCGTGGCGTTGGGTAGCTCGATGCCGATGACATTGCGCCCCGGAATGACGGCCACGCGGACCGACACCGCGCTCATCGAACGGGCGATGTCGTCGGCCAGGCCGATAACCCGCGAAGTTTTGGTCCCCGGCGCCGGCTCGAGTTCATAAAGCGTCACCACCGGGCCGGGACGGACCTTGACGATCTGGCCCTTGATGCCGAAATCGTCGAGCACGGTTTCCAGCAACCGGGCGTTGCGCGCGAGCGCGTCGTCATCAACGACGCTTCCCCGCGTCGTCGTCGGCGGTTTCTCCAACAACTCGAGCGGCGGCAGCCGGTAGTCGCCGCTGGGCGCGAGATCGAGCGCTGGCTGGCGCGGTGCGCTTTTCTTCGGCGGCGCCGCTTTCTTGGCGACCGCCGGCTCGCGTTCCACCAATTCCTCAGGCGGCAGGGGCGTCGGCGCCTCGTCAAGTTCCAGCGCCGCGGATTTCCCGTCCAGCCGCGGCTCCACACGCTCGCGGCGCGCCGCCTTTTCGTCGGCGCGCCGATCGGCGGGATCGCCCGGCCGCCAGTTCGCGAGACGGCGCAGCCCACGCCCGCCCATGCCGGCAATCCACGCACTGCCGCGGCCAAGAGCTCGCCATTCACCCCAGGTGAAGGCGAGCGCCACAAACAATGCCACCGCACTCAAACTTGCTGCCGCCGTGCCCACCGCCTCGGCGCCGAGCCCGAATCGGTAGGACAACCCGACGACGCCGCCCAGCAGCGTGGCACCCAATGCGCCGCCGAGATTGGCATCCAGCGGCCGCGGCCACGGGGTCGGCGCGCCAATGGCGGCCAGTGACATGGCCGCCAAAAGCAACGTCACCGGCAGCAGCGACACGCGCAGCCACCATAGCGGCAAGGCGCGATCGGCCATCAAACGCCAGCCCCAGGACAAGAGTATGACCCCGGCAAGCCCGGCCGCCGCGCCAAGGCTTTGCAGCAGCAGATCGGCGGCGATGGCGCCCGCTCGACCGAGTAGGTTTTGCGCGGCCTGGTTGGTGGCGCGATTGAGCGATGGATCCTTGGGTGAATAGGAAAGCAGCGCCACGAGAAGGGCGAGCCCCAACGCGAATACGGCGAATCCGGCGATTTCAATCAGGCGCCGTCTGACGAACAGACCGGCGCCCGCGGGAAGCATCGGAACTTTGCCAACGAGGGAACGCGATTCGGACATGGCGAGCCCCTCCTAGCCGAGAATTTCGTCGACGCGGCGCAACGCCCGCGACGTCGTTTCGAGATCGTGAACCAGCGCCACGCGGATGTAGGGCTGCCCAGGATTGCGTCCGGCCGCGTCAGGCCGCGCAAGGTAAGCGCCGGGCAGAGTCCTGATCGCCGCCTGTTCCCACAATAGCCGCGCCGCCCTTTCTCCATCGCCGGCATCGAGCCACAGGAAAAATCCGCCATCGGGCCGATAAAAGCCGAGCCGGCCGCCAAACACACGCTCCGCCACATCGAACTTCGCGCGGTATGACGCCCGCATTGCCTCGACGTGAGCCTCGTCTCCCCACAATGCCGCGGAGGCGAACTGAACCGGCAGGGGCATGGTGGCCGCGCTGTACGGAATGACCTTCGCGAAGGCGGCCATGATCCGGCGGTCGCCGGCGATAAAACCCGACCGCAGACCCGGCGCGCTCGACCGCTTGGAGAGGGTATGAAAAACCACCACGCTGTCGCATCCCTCGCCGAGAGCGGCGCAGGCTTCCAGCGCGCCGGGAGGGAGGACGCCGTCGCTGTAGATTTCGGCGTAACATTCATCCACCGCCAGCACGAAGCCGCAGCGGCGCGCGAGTGTGATCGCCTGTTTTAGGTAATCCAGGTTCGCGACCGCGCCTTGTGGGTTGGACGGCGAACACAGATACATGAGCGCGGTTCGTTGAAGCACCGACGCGGGAATCGCATCAAGGTTCGGCAAGAATCCGGTTTGGCGCGTCGCCGGCAGGAAAACCGGCTCCGCTCCAGCCATCACGGCGGCGCCGAAATAAACCTGATAGAAGGGATTGGGCATGAGCACCGCCGGCGGATTACCGCGACCGCATTCGGCGGCGGCGAGCTCGGCGATCATGAACAACGCCTCCCGCGTGCCCGCGCAGGGCAGCACCTGATGGTCGGGATCGATGAATCCTGGCGGCAGCCGATAACGCCGCGTGAGCCAATCGGCGCAGGCACCGCGGAATTCGGGCAGCCCCAACATGGGTGGATAACGCCCCCACCCCGCCGCATGGCGAGCCAAGACCTCGTGCAGCAAAGGCGGCGGATCATGTTGGGGGTCGCCCACCGACATCGCAATCGGCACGGTATTGGCGCGCGGCGTCACGCCCTCAAGAAGCTGGGCGAGCCGGCGGAAGGGGTATTCCGTAAGCTGATCGAGGCGCTGGTTCAGCATCCGCCTGGCGGTTGCCGCAAATCTCTACCGGGTACAAAAGGTAAACGATGATAGCGGCACGGTCGCGCGGATACAAGCGCTGCACGCAGCCCCTAGATTAGTCTGTCGCTTCACCCTACTAGATCGAGGGCGGGCCCTTTCCGGGACCACCCTCGTGTCTATCATCCGCGGATGTCCTCTTCGGGATAGGCGCCGATCTTGTGGATTGATAAATCGGCCCCGACCGTCTCCTCCTCCGGCGTCAACCGGATGCCCACGGTGCTTCGCAACACCGAATAAAGCAGGAGGCCCGCAGCCAAGGCATAAAGCGACCCGCCGATTGTACCCACGATTTGCGAGATCAGTCCAACTCCACCAAGTCCACCGAGCGCGGGTTGGCCGAAGATACCGCAGGCGATGCCGCCCCAAAGCCCGCACATACCGTGCAGCGGCCACACGCCGAGCACATCGTCCACGCACCATTTCGCCTGGCAACGGTTGAACCCCCAGACGAATAAGCCACCCGCGACACCGCCGGTGATCAGCGCGCCAATAGGGTGCATCACGTCGGAGCCGGCGCAAACCGCAACCAAGCCGGCGAGCGGCCCATTGTGAACAAAGCCCGGATCGTTGCGCCCGACGAAAACGCTCACCAACACGCCGCCGATCATCGCCATGAGTGAATTGATGGCAACCAAGCCGCTGATCCCTTCGACGCTTTGTGAACTCATGACATTAAAACCGAACCAGCCGACCGACAGAATCCAGGCGCCGAGGGCAAGCAGAGGTATATTGGAGGGTGGGATCGCGGTCGCCGGCCCGCGGGCGCTGAAACGGCGGTGGCGGGCGCCCAGCATCAGCACCGCGCCAAGCGCGATCCAGCCACCCATGGCGTGGACGACGACCGACCCCGCGAAATCATGAAACTTTGCCCCGAAGGCCGCTTCCATCCAGTCCTGAAAACCGAATCGTGTGCCCCAAATCGCACCTTCGAAGATCGGGTAGACGAGTGCGACCAGAACGAAGCTCGCCGCCGCCTGAGGCCAAAATTTCGCGCGTTCGGCGATGCCGCCGGAAATGATGGCCGGAACCGCCGCGGCAAAGGTCAAAAGGAAGAAGAATTTTACAAGGTCGTAGCCCGACGCCCCATACAGCGCACCGGCGTCCGTCGCGGAGCCCGCGAGAATTGGCGCCGAGACGAAGAAATCGACGCCATAAGCCACTGCATATCCGATGAAAAAATAGGCAATGGTCGAAACCGAAAAATCGACCAGGATCTTGACCAGAGCGTTGACTTGATTTTTGCGACGGACGGTACCGGCCTCGAGGAAAGCAAAGCCCGAGTGCATGGCCAGCACCATGATGGCGCCCATGAGCAGAAAGAATACGTCCGCCCCGGTCCTTGTAGTCTGCATGGCGCCCCCCTGTTGCATCTTTTCGCGGCGATCGCCGAGAGCCTTGTCCCGGGGATCTGGGGGATTATTAGCCTCAAAAGTTATACCAATACAGAGTCTTAGAGCGCCAAATGGGCCAAATCCTTTGAAATCCGCACAAATGCCCTATTTCTTGGCAGTTGGTCGCGCCGACGGCGCAGCTGCGCGCCGACCCAAGATGCCAAAATATTCGGCAATACCGGGAAATATTGTACTTTTTTTAGGCAGCTCGATTGGAAATGGCCGGCAACCCGAAGGTCACCGGCCATTCGTCCAGTCTCAAGAGCGGCGGCTAACGGACCGCTTCGCCATGCAGGGTCATGTCGAGACCCTCGCGTTCGTCGTCGTCGCTGACACGTAGCCCGATTAACACGTCGATGACCTTTAGGATGATCGCCGAGACGACGGCGCAATAGACGACCGTAACCCCGATCCCATAGAGCTGGGTCACGACCTGGCCGGCGTTTCCTTCAAGCAGTCCCGGAGATGTCCCCACCGATTCCGCGGCGAAGACGCCGGTCAGGATGGCCCCGACGGTGCCGCCGACCGCGTGTACGCCGAAGGCATCGAGCGAGTCATCATAACCAATGGCGTGTTTGAGGCTGGTCGACGCCAAGAAGCAAACAACCCCCGCGGCGACGCCGATGATCAGCGCCCCGCCCGGCAGCACGAAACCGGAGGCGGGGGTGACTGCCACCAAACCGGCGACGGCGCCGGAAACAATGCCGAGAACACTCGGTTTGCCCTTGGCAAGCCACTCCGCGAACATCCAGGACAGGGCGGCGCCGGCCGTCGCGATTTGAGTCACCGCCATCGCCATGCCGGCACGGCCGTCCGCCGCAAGCGCCGATCCAGCATTAAACCCGAACCAACCGACCCACAGCAGCGAGGCGCCGATCACGGTGAGGGTCAGGTTATGCGGCGCGAAATTCTCAGTGCCAAAGCCACGCCGCTTGCCGATGATCAGAGCCGCCATCAATCCGGCGACGCCGGCGTTGATGTGGACGACCGTGCCGCCGGCATAGTCGAGGACACCCGCGCCGCCGAGGAAACCGCCGCCCCAGACCCAATGGGCAACCGGCACGTAAACCAGAAGCGACCATGCGCCCATGAACCACAACATCGCCGAAAATTTCATGCGATCGGCGAAGGCCCCGGCGATGAGGGCGGGCGTAATGATGGCAAAGGTCATCTGGAAGGTCATGTAGACGGTTTCCGGAATGGTCTTGGCCAAGGGATTGATCGACCCGACTTCCATACCCGACAACAACACGCGCGATAGACCGCCGAGATAGGCACCGCCTCCGGTGAAGGCCAGGCTGTATCCCACTACCATCCACAAGACGGTGACGAGGCAGCACACGGCGAATGACTGCATCATCGTCGCCAGAACATTCTTCTTGCGCACCATGCCAGCGTAGAAGAGCGCCACCCCAGGCACGGTCATCAGAAGAACCAAGGCGGTCGAAGTCAACATCCAGGCCGTGTCGCCACTATTTATCGGCGATGCCTCCTGGGCGATGGCGGTCGACGTGAACATCGCAACAGCGGCGGCCACCATCGCCGCGAAAGACATTTGAATTGGTTTTTTCATCGTAAACTCCATCTCCGACGGCCCTCTGGCCAGAAGCCGGCTCGCGCGACCGTTCTGAAATCGGGGGCCAACGCAATCACGGTCTTTACGCTGTTCATCAAGAAGCGTGCCATGGAGGATTGGCGCCCTCGGCCCTGCGAATCCCCGAAAATCCGCAGCCCGGGAATCGCCTTGCCCAATAGCCGCCCCGCAATTGCACAGAAAATAGGCTGATTGGCCCTGGGTGATTTGTTTTTGAGCATAAGGCCGTGCGAACGAATCGGGAAGGACAAATCATGAACACCCAGGACCACCGAGGAGACGCCTCGGATTCTCAGGGGTGCCCGTTCGTCAGCGGTCCAAATGTCTTCAGGGATTAAAGCGCGTCGGCGTTGGTTTCGCCGGTCCGGATACGCACCACGTGCCCCACATCGAGGACAAAAATCTTGCCGTCGCCGATCTTGCCGGTCTTGGCCGCTTTTTGAATGGCCTCGACCACGCGTTCGGCAAGCGAATCCGGCACCGCGACCTCGATCTTCACCTTGGGGAGGAAGTTTACCGTGTATTCCGCCCCGCGATAGATTTCGGTCTGGCCTTTCTGCCGACCGAAACCCTTGACCTCCGTTACGGTAAGCCCCTGCACACCAAGAGACGTCAGCGCCTCGCGCACTTCGTCCAGCTTGAAGGGTTTGATAACCGCCACTATGAGTTTCATATCGATGTTCCTTCCGTGACCTGATTCCCTTGCCGCCCCACCGGCGCCGCATTGCGCCCTTAGGAACGTCCCCGCGCCGAATAGGGCGCTCGGCCGATTACCTACAAGAAGCATGCCGTTTTCAAGCCCGCCCCACAAGTCGCGGGCAGCGAATGGCCGCAGCCGGGCCCGCCGAGGCCCTGGACAGAGGTGGCCGGTCGCGGGATGCTCCGGGCGATATGAACGAGACGAGCGCACCCAATGAAACGTCCGAAGTCCTGATCGTCGGCGGCGGCCTGGTCGGGTTGACGTTGGCCGTGGTCCTGGCCTCGGCCGGGCTGCGGGTGGCGGTCGTGGACCGCGAACGCCCCGAACACAAGGCCGCCGATCCCTATGACGGCCGCGCCTCCGCAATCGCCCTGGGTTCAAAAAAGCTCCTGGACGGGACCGGACTTTGGAACGGAATGGCCGGCGCTGCGGCACCGATCCTCGATATCCGAGTGTCCGATGGCGATTCGCTTCTGTTCCTTCACTACGACCACAAAGACGTCGGCGACGAACCGCTGGGCTTCATCGTCGAGAACCAAGTTACCCGGCGGGCGCTGTATGACCGCGTGGCCGCTTACCCGAATCTGCGCCTGATCGCTCCGGCAACCGTGGCGCGGCTGGAGCGCCGCGCGGGTGTCGTCGAAGCGCATTTGAACGACGGCCGGTTGGTGCGCGCAACCCTGGCCGTGGCGGCCGATGGCGGCGGGTCCAGCATTCGCAAGGAAGCGGGCATCGGGACGACGGGCTGGTCCTATGGGCAGACCGGCATCGTTTGCACGATTTCTCACGAGCAGCCGCATCGCGGCATCGCCCACGAACGGTTCTTGCCGGGCGGACCATTCGCTGTGCTCCCGCTCTGTTCCGCGCCCGGTCTTCCGCATCGTTCTTCGATCGTGTGGACCGAACGTCCCGCACTTTCGCCGGCGATGATGGCGCTTTCCGACAAGGACTTTTCCGGGGAGATCATGCGCCGCTTTGGCATCGGCCTCGGCCGCATTGCCGTGCAGGGACGCCGCTGGGCCTATCCGCTTTCGCTTCTCTTGGCCGAGACCGTTACCGCCCATCGCCTGGCTCTGGTGGGTGATGCCGCCCATGTCATGCATCCCATCGCCGGCCAGGGGCTTAATCTGGGTTTGCGCGATGTGGCGGCCCTAGCTGAAGCCATCGTCGATTGCCGGCGTCTCGGACTCGATATTGGCGGCGCCGACGCGCTCGATCGTTATCGACGTTGGCGGAGTCTAGACACGTTGGCGCTTCTTGCCGTCACCGATGGCCTCAATCGTTTATTCGCCCAAACCGCGGCGCCGATCCGGTTGATTCGCGATCTGGGCTTGGCGGCGGTCGATGCCGCGCCACCTCTCAAACGACTGTTCATGCGGCACGCCATGGGTGTGATTGGCGATCTGCCCCGGCTCATGGCCGGCCAGCCGCTTTAGGCGCGGCGAGAATTCGCGCCGGGATCTCGGCTCAAGCCGCGCGTGGCCAAGGCATCGAGATAGGCTTGCCAGATTTCGGCGTGGCGCGTTCCCAAACGATAAAGGGTCTCCCAGGAAAATATCCCGGTATCGTGCAGGTCGTCGAATTGAATGCGGATGGCGTAATTCCCGACCGGCTCGAGGGCGACAATCCCAACATGACGGCGGCCGGCGACGATGGTTTTGTCGCCGGGCCCGTGTCCCTGGACTTCGGCCGAGGGGCTTTCCACGCGCAGATATTCCGCGGTGAGAACGAAGCGGCTGCCGTCGTCGAAATCGACCTCGAGAACCCGTTCCGCCTTTTTCAGGCGGATTTCGGTGGGGAAATGCAGCGAGCCGTACTGACCGCTCACGGTTGGCGGTCGCCGGGCGCGCCAATCACCTTCGGCTGGTCGAGCGACCGCGCCTCATCAACGAGCATGATCGGAATTCCGTCGCGGATGGGGTAGGCAAGGCCGGCTTGCTGGCTAATCAGCTCCTGGGCCTCGCGGTCATAACGCAGCGGTCCCTTGGTCAAGGGACAGACCAGGATTTCGAGCAGCTTTGGATCGATACCGCGCCCGGAGTCCTTGGCGCGCCCCTCGCCCGACTTGCCCGCGGCGTCGGGGTCAGTGCCGGGCGCCATCGCCACTGTGCTCTAGAATCGCCATTTCGAGCAGAGCCGTCAGCAGTTTGGCGCGCTCGCTCAGGCTGACCGATTCAAGCAAGGCCTGCTTTTCGCCTGGCCCGAACGGACAAATCATCGACAACGTCGTCACCAGCCTTTCGTCCGGCGTCGTCTTCACCGTCTCCCACTCGACGGCAATGCTGTGGCTCTTGAAATAGGGCAGCAAGGCCGCGAGCAGTCGATCGCGTTCGATCGGGGTTTCCTCCGCATCGAGATCGCGGCGAAAGCGGTCATAACCGACCGTCACCCGTCGGAAGCCATCGACCAAGGGCAATTCCCCGGTCACGTCGAATCGGCAGATTCCCATCAAGGACAGGAGATACCGTCCGTCATCGGTCTCGCTGAACGAGGTGATGCGGCCGGCGCAGCCGGTGGGATAGAGCCGCGGCAACCGACCGATCTCTTCCTTTTCGGTCGGCTGGATAATGCCGATCATGCGATCTTTTGAGGCGAGGCTGGCTCGCGTCATCGCGAGATAACGCGGCTCGAAGATATTAAGCGGGAGTTTGCCGCGCGGGAGCAGCAGTACGCTCGGCAGCGGAAACACCGGAATAGACGGCGGTAGATCGTCGAAATGCGGATCGAAGGGGCCGCGGCTCATGGTCTTCCTCGTACTCGCTCGCACAGTTCGGCGCAACCGGCGCGGACATGGCCAGCGTTTAGACGCTCCGAGCGTCGTGCCGATTTGGCGGCGCCCGAGGCGCCCAGAGCGGCTTGCGAACGCGCAAAACTCGGCACTAGGAGAACATCATGGACGACAAGCGCCGGCGGCCCTCGACGGTCAGTTTGTGGGTGGGGCCGAGCGCCTCAAAGAACTTCAAAAGCTGCTTCCGGGCGGCGTCATCGTTCCATTTGCGATCGCGACGATAGGATTCGAGCAATTGCTCGATGGCCGCCTCCTGCCCGCCGCCGCCGAAAAGAACGATGGCGAGTTCGAGGCGGGCCTGATGGTCGCCGGGATTGACTTTGATCATCTCCTCTAGCCTGCCCTGCTCACCGCTGGCCTTCTGCGCCTGTTCGGCAAGCTCGACGGCGGTGCGGGCGGCGGCGACCTCGGGATCGGCGGCCTTGTCGCCGGGGACCGACGCAATCAAGTCCTTGGCCTTGGCCACGTCGCCGGCCAGCAAATAACAGCGCGCCAAGCCAGCGATGGCGGGGACATTGTTGGCTTCGCGCGCGAGCACCTGGGCATAGAGCGCGCTGGCGGTCCCCGAATCCCCGCCGGCGAGCGCCGCCTTTGCCTGCTCCAGCGCTTGCTCCACCGGCGACGGGACACCCGCGCCCCCGGTCAGGCGGGCAATGAACGCCTTGATCTGACTCTCGGGCAAGGCGCCGACGAAGCCATCGACCGGCTGTCCGCCCTTGAAGGCGTAGACGGCGGGAATGGATTGGATGCGAAGTTGAGCGGCGATTTCCTGGTTGTCGTCGATATTGACCTTGACCATGCGTACCGCGCCCTTTGCCTCCCGCACGACTTTTTCCAGGAGGGGGCCAAGCTGCTTGCAGGGCCCGCACCAGGGCGCCCAGAAATCGACGACCACCGGCACCTGACGCGACGCCTGGATGACGTCGGTCATGAATGATTCGGTGTCGCCGTCCTTGATCAGGTCGGCAACCGGCTGCCGGGCGCCGTCGTCGATGATTTGTTCCATTCCCTTAATTCCCTGGCCCTTCGGCCAGCTTGGCGTGGAGCGGCTGGGCGCTCAAGAAAGCGCAGATTAGAAAATGGCGTGAGATCGGGGCCAAGACAACCCCAAAGACCGCGGGCGCCCAAGGTCGATGTGCTGCCGGAGCCGCCCGGCCCTCGCTGCCGGGCTCGGCGCCAACGGCATGACAGCCAGCGTTCGAGGCGACGTTTTGGATTTGGCATCGCTCTCTTGCAAAGCTAGGCGCATTCCGTATTATCCACGCCTTGCCGAACGCGGCCATGCGGGAGTAGCTCAGGGGTAGAGCATCACGTTGCCAACGTGAGGGTCGAGGGTTCAAATCCCTTCTCCCGCTCCAGTTCGGCAGGATCTGATCCGTCTCACCGCGCTCACCATCGCCTTCAGCAGCCTACGACAGCGCGCCGATCCTGGCCGATCGAGGATCGGCGGGCCCATCGGACCTCGCGCCGCCGTCGGCTTTGCACCGGCCAGGGGATGCGGTAGCTTGCTGTTATCGAATAAAAAAATACGAATAGTGGAACGATGCCGGCGCGCGCGGATAGGGACAAGTCCAAGTTAATCGACAAGATCGTGGCGCTTGCCCGTGGCAAGGTCGAGCGCGGCAAGGCCGACGAGACCGAGGCCTTCACCCGTGTCTATTACGCCAACGTCCCGCCCGACGACATTGCCGAGGCAACCCCGGAGAATCTGTGCGGCGCCGCCCTCGCCCTTTTGTCGTTCGGCCGGTCGCGGGTTAGCGGAGCCGCCAAGGTGCGCGCCTATAATCCGCGATTCGAGGAACACGGCTGGTCATCCCCCCACACGGTCATCGAAGCTGTTACCGACGACATGCCGTTCCTGGTCGATTCGCTGACCGGCGAGTTGAACCGGATGGACCTGACCGTTCATCTTGTCGTGCACCCCGCCGTCCATGTTCGCCGCGACGCTAACGGCGCGACCGAGGATCTCGGGTCCAAGGCGGCGAACGCGCGCGCGGAATCCTTCATCCACGCAGAAGTCGACGAACAGGCCGATCCGGACATGATCGAGACGATCCGGGCCGGGATCGAAAGAGTGCTTTCCGATGTCAGGCTTGCCGTGACCGATTGGCGGGCGATGCGCGCCAAGGCCGCCGACATCCTGGCCAAGATCGACGGCGTGCCGTTGCCCAAGGATGAAATCGGCGCCGCCGGCACCTTTCTCGAATGGCTCGATGCCAACAATTTTACTTATCTCGGTTATCGCGACTACACGCTCGACGGCATTGACTCCGACGCGCGTTTCAAGGTCGTGGAAGGCTCCGGCCTGGGGGTTCTGCGCGATCCGGCGGTCTCGGTCTATGACGATGCCAACGAGGCGGCGACGCTGCCACCGGAAGTCCACGATTTCCTGAAGCAACCCAAGCTGCTGCGCATCGCCAAGACCGACCGCCGTTCGACGATCCATCGGCGCAGCCTGATGGATGTCATCGCCGTGAAGTCATTCGACGCCAAAGGCGGGGTCGCCGGCGAGCGCATGATTCTCGGCTTGTTTACCTCCGCGGCCTATAGCCAGAGCCCCCGCGACATTCCCCTCTTGCGCGAAAAGCTGGAGGCCGTGATGCGCCGTTCCGGCTTCACGCCGGGCAGCCATGACGGCAAGGCGCTGCTCCACATCCTTGAGACCTTTCCCCGCGACGAGCTCTTCCAAATCGGCGAGGACGACCTGTTCGGCGTTGCGCTCGGCATCCTTCATCTCCAGGAGCGGCAACGTACCGCCCTCTTCGTCCGCCGCGACCCCTTCGAACGGTTCCTCTCATGCCTGGTCTTCTGCCCCCGGGACCGCTACACCACCGAGCTGCGGCGCCGCTTTGAAACCATCCTCGATGCCGCTTTCAACGGCCGGGTGACGGCATTCCAGCCGTTCCTGTCCGAGGAATCGGCCTCGCACGCATCCATTTCATACTGCGCACAAAACCCGGAGCCATTCCCGACTACCGCATCGAGGATATCGAAGCCCGTCTGGTCGAGGCCGGCAGAAGCTGGGCCGATTCGCTGAAGGACGCCCTGGTGGCATCAAAGGGCGAACGCGGCGGACTCGCCTTGTTCCGGCGTTATGGCGATGCCTTCTCCACGGCCTATCGCGACAGTTTCACGGTTGCGGCCGCAATCCACGACATTGACCGAGTGGAAGAGGCACGTGCGCAAGGCGGCCTCGCGATGAGCCTCTACCGCCCGGTCGAGGCGGCCGAACACGCGCTGCGTTTCAAGATATTTCACAGCCACGGCGCCGTGCACCTATCGGACATCCTGCCGATGTTGGAGCATATGGGCCTGCGCGTCGTGGAGGAAACACCCTATCCGGTGACGCCGCAAGGCGCGACCGCGCCGGTGTGGATGCACGATTTCAGTCTCTTGTCCCGGACCGGCGCCGGAATCGACATCGGTGCGGCGAAAGCCGACTTCCAGGAGGCGTTTGCCCGAATTTGGTCCGGTGAACTGGAGGACGATGGCTTCAACCGCCTGGTGCTGCTGGCCCGCATCAATTGGCGCGAAGTCACGATCCTCCGCGCCTATTGCAAATATCTGCGGCAGGCCGGCATCGCCTTCAGCCAGACCTATATGGAAGACACGCTGGCCAACAATCCGGATCTGGCGCGCCTTCTCGTCGAGATTTTCCGCGCGCGCTTCACGCCCGGCAAAGAAACGCCCCAACGCCTCGGCGCCGCCGAAATGGAAGCCGAGTTCCTGAAGAAGCTCGATGCGGTGAGCAATCTCGACGAAGATCGTATCCTCAGGCGATTTCTCAATGTCCTGCAGGCGACGCTGCGCACGAACTTTTTTCAAACGACCGCGAACGGGCCAAAACCTTACCTGTCATTCAAGCTCGACAGCCTAGCCGTCGACGAGCTGCCTCTGCCGCGGCCGCGATACGAAATCTTCGTCTATTCGCCGCGCGTCGAGGCGATCCACCTGCGCGGCGGCAAGGTGGCGCGCGGCGGCATCCGCTGGTCCGATCGGCGCGAGGATTTTCGCACCGAAGTCCTGGGCCTGATGAAGGCCCAGATGGTGAAGAACGCGGTCATCGTTCCGCTGGGCTCCAAAGGTGGATTCGTGGTCAAACGTCCGCCGACGGAAGGCGGGCGAGACGCTCTCCAGGCCGAGGTCGTGGAGTGTTACAAGACATTGATACGCGGGCTTCTGGACATCACCGACAACCTAAAGGGCGACAAGGTCGTGCCGACCGCCGATGTCGTTCGCCGCGACGACGACGACACCTATCTGGTCGTCGCCGCCGATAAAGGAACCGCCACATTTTCCGACATCGCCAACGGCGTTTCGCGCGAATACGGATTCTGGCTCGACGACGCCTTCGCCTCCGGCGGCTCCGCCGGTTACGATCACAAGAAAATGGGCATCACCGCACGCGGCGCGTGGGAATCGGTGAAGCGCCATTTCCGCGAACTTGGCATCGATGTGCAATCGACCGCCTTCACCGTGGCCGGCGTGGGCGACATGTCCGGGGACGTCTTCGGCAACGGCATGTTGCGGTCGAACCATATCAAGCTGGTCGCCGCGTTCGACCATCGCCACATTTTCATCGATCCCGATCCCGACCCCACCGCGAGCCTCAAGGAACGCGACCGCCTGTTCAAACTGCCGCGTTCGTCCTGGGCGGATTACGACAAGGCCGTCCTGTCGCCCGGTGGCTCGATCATCGACCGCAAGGCGAAGTCGGTGGCCGTGACGCCGGTGGTGGCGAAGCTCCTCGACATCAAGGCCGAAACGATAACCCCGGCGGCGCTCATGCAGGCAATCCTGCGCGCCAGAGTCGACCTCTTGTGGTTCGGCGGCATCGGGACATACGTCAAGGCCTCCACCGAGAGCGCCGCCGAAGCCGGCGATCGCGCCAATGACGCCATCCGCGTCAATGGCCGCGAGATTCGCGCCCGTGTCGTGGGCGAAGGCGCCAATCTCGGCGTGACCCAACGCGGTCGTATCGAATATGCGCGCGCAGGCGGGCGAATCAACACCGACGCGATCGACAATTCCGCAGGCGTCGATACCTCCGATCACGAAGTCAATATCAAGATCCTCCTCGGCGAAGTCGTCGGCCGCGGCGATCTGACGCTTAAGCAGCGCAACGACTTGTTGACCTCGATGACCGATGACGTCGCCGCGTTGGTGTTGCGCGACAACTATCTACAGACACAGGCGATCAGCGTCGCCGAGGCGCAAGGCCATCGCTCGCTTGACCAGTACGCCCGCCTGATGCGCGCTCTCGAACGCGCGGGCAAACTCAACCGGGCGATCGAATTCCTGCCCGATGACGAGGGTCTGGCCGAACGTCAGAACTCGGGAACTGGGCTGACTCGCCCGGAACTCGCGGTGTTGCTCGCTTATGGCAAGATGTCGCTCCACGACGAGCTGCTGCCCGCCGACCTCCCGGACGATGCGCTCCTGGTCGAGGACTTGCTGAGATATTTCCCCCAAGCGCTCAGGGCCAAACACCGCGACGCCGCCGAGCGGCACCGGCTGCGGCGCGAGATTATCGCCACGGTCGTCACCAATAGCATGGTCAACCGGGTTGGCCCCACCTTCGTCAACGAAATGCGCGAGCGAACCGGCCGGTCGGCGAGTGAGATCGCCCGCGCCTATGCGGTCACGCGCGATGTTTTCGAGCTTCGCAAGATTTGGACCGCCATCGAAGGCCTGGACAACAAGGTCCCGGCTAAGACCCAGACCGACATGTTGCTCGCCGTCAGCCGCCTGGTGGATCGAGCCACGTCGTGGTTCCTGCGCAACGGCACCCATCCGATCGACATTGCCGCCTATGTCGCCGAATTCGGCCCTGGCGTCGCGGCCATCGCCCAAGCCTTGCCCAAGATGCTGGCGGCCGAGCGGCGCGAGGCGCTCGCCCGCCGCACCGAAGCCTATGCCAGTGCCGGCGTGCCCCAGGATTTGGCGGAACGCGTGGCCGGGCTCCGCGATCTGCCCGCCAGCGGCACCATCGTCCGCCTGTCGCGCGGCGGCACGTTCGACGTCGAAACCGTGGGCCGCGTCCATTTTGGGGTCGGCGCCCGTCTGGGCATCGATTGGCTGCGCGGCGCGGCGCAGCGCCTGGACCCCGCCACGGCCTGGCAAAAACTCGCGGTCGGCGCCGTACTTGACGATCTCGTCGCGTTGCAAAGCGAGATCGCCAGAAAACTGCTCGCCGCGGTTGATGCCGCCGCTGCGGATAGAGCGAGCGCCGGCTTGGAGGCGTGGCTCGCACCCCGACGCACTGCGGTCGAACGATTCGAAGAAACGTTAAGCGAAATCAGGGCGGCGAACGCGGTCGACCTCGCCATGCTCACCGTCGCCACGCGCGAGCTGCGCGCGCTCGCGACGGTCTAACACCGCGCTCGACCCGAACGCCGAACCGGCCGCTTTAGGAAACAATGAGGAAATTGGAGTCCGCGGATATTGCCGCCTGGATCGGGCAGGGTCCGCCGCCCATGCTTCTCCTTGGTGCCGGCGCCTCGACGCCAGCCATGCCCCTGGCCAATGAGATCAAACACGAAATCCTCGTCCAAGCCATGAAGGCCGCGACATCGATTTCTTCGGGGAGCCATGATCGCAAGCGGCTGGCCGACCTTGAGCAACGACTCGCCGAGCCGCACCTTACACTGGAGCTTCTGTGCGCCGCCTTGCGATACCGCCTGCGGCTGTCCGGCGAAGACATCGCGCGCCTGCTCCGTTCGGTCCTCGGGGGAATTCAGCCGAATGCGTTTTCGCGTGCGGTCGCGGCGCTGCGCAAGGCCGAGCGACTGGGCCCAATTCTGACGGCCAATGCCGACACGCTTCTCTACCGAGCCATCGTCGAAAGCGGGGCGCAATTCAGACTTGTGACGAAGAGTTCTTGCGCGACCGCGGCGGCGGGAGATCTTGCCGTCGAAATTAAGGACATCTGCGCCTTCCGCGGCACGCTGCTCTCGCCAGCGGACGTTGCGGACGACAGTTTTCCATCCCAAACCTATGCGCCGCCGGCCGCCGTGGACATGCATGGCATGGCGCGCCCATTCTCGCCGCAAATGACGGCGTATCTGAAGGCCGCGTTCCATGCCTATCCACGGGTCCTGGTATTCGGCTATTCGGGCAACGACCACTACGACATGAACCTGCTGCTGCGGCGCGCGGTTCGAGACCGCCCCAACGCTCTCGACGATTGGCTGTGCCTGTCCGCCGACGGCGATCGGGGCGCGCTCGCGGACCTGTTTGTCGACAAGCACGGGAGCATCCGGAGCACAGCCTTTGGGCAGGCTTCGGCCAAGACATTTTGCACCGCGGCGGCTTCGCTGCTTGCACTGCCGGGCGGGCGGTACGACGACACACCGGCCAACGAATTGGAGTGGACCGAGAGGGTCTCGGAATATTTCTCGCAGAGATTATCGGCGATTCAGCACCGACTCGACCTCTCGGAGTTGATCGACGACCTCGAAAAGCGATTGCATTATGCCTGGGTAGTCGCGGAACGGTTCCAACTCGACAATTTCGGTTATGACCCGATTGAGATCCGTGCCTTCGGCGGCCTGGATCGGGGCGAGAGCGGGCGACCGCGGGGTTACGAAAACGTGGCCTATGGCGCGTTCGTCGAAGCCCAGGAGGAATTTTGGCGATTGCGCAACATTGCCGGACCGGCCGGGCCGGCATCGATCGATGCCGTCATCACCCGGTTCACGAAGATTCAGCGCGATATCGCTTTGGCTCTCAACCGGCCGCGTCGCGATATCGACCAGGCGATGCTCCTGGTCGGGCAGGCCATCTGCCAAAATCACATCGGCCTGGCTGAGATGCAACGGTTGCGCGCCGGCGTACGAGGCGACGACGCGACGAAAATTCGGGCCAAGGCCCGCACCCGCTTCCGCCGCGCCGTGGGCCTGGCCGAGCAAGCAAAGGCGCGGGCGATCAAAGTCGACGACGTGGTTTTCACCCAGGCCAGGGACGGTGCCGAGGGGATCGTCTGGCACATCGTGCCCGCCGATCTGTGGGAGCTGGCGGCCCGCGACAATTTATGCCGGACCCTTGAGCGCGACGATGCCATCGCCGGGCTTCGAGACGTGATCCTCGCCCGCCTGAGGCTTGTCAACGAGGACGATGCGGCCTATGCGGCCGGACATTATGTTCGGCTGTGTAGGCTCGGCCTCGATCTCGTCAAATATATCTACCAAGCGCAGGGTGAAACGCAGGCGCCCGCCGATGCCGCATCGATCGAAAGCGAAAATGACGGCGGCGAATTCATACGGATCGGCGATTGGGCCATTGATGAAGTCATGGAAAATGCCGTCGACCGATATCGATTCATCGCCGGCGACAGGCATCCCTGGCTGTTGGCCTGGTTCGATGCGCGCCTGATCCGCGAGGCCGCGCGGCGAGCGACCGGCGCGGCCGAGGCCGTGGTCAAGGAGGCACAGACCTTCTTTCCCGCCGAGGCGGTCGCGCGGCAGCCGGAACTCGCCCTGGCCATGCGCCGATTCCAGCGGCGGACAGAGGAATGCCGAAAGGCAAACCTGATCGGCGGCCTTCGGAGTTGAATGCTCTCCCATACGGGGGCGAAACGCCCCCAGCGCACGGGAATCAGTGATGGCGAAATCATCGGCGCCTCCACGGCAACGCCAAATGGATATATCATTCCCGCCTCCCATCCGGGGTAGGTGCCAAATGCGGATCGCGGGCCTGTTGCTGCTTGTATCGATTCTCCTCCCGTTGCCGGGACGGGGCGCGGATGACCCATTGCTAGCGGAACGGATGGCGATGGTCGGAGACATCAAAAGGAGCGTGGCGCGGACCGAGCGCCTGACCGGCATTGGTGAGATCGATCCCCGCGTATTGACCGCCTTCGCCATCGTGCCGCGCCACATTTTCGTGCCGCCGCAGCTGGTCCCGCATGCTTATGCCGATACACCTCTGCCGCTCGGTTTCGGGCAGAATTTGACCCAACCCTTCGTGGCCGCGCTGATGACTCATCTGCTCGGCATCAATCGCGGCGACAGGGTCTTCGAGACAGGCACCGATACGGGTTATCACGCCGCCATCTTGATGGAGCTGGGTGCGCGCGTATTCAGCGTCGAAATCGTCGAACCCCTCCATGCGGTAGCCAGGCGGCTGGTCGAGATTCAAGGTTATGGGCGGATCACGCTCCGCCTGGGTGATGGCTATTACGGGTGGGCGGAACACGCCCCCTACGATGCGATGTTGATTAAGGAATCGGCGGCCTCGGTCCCGGCGGCGTTGTTACGCCAGTTGAAGCCGGGCGGGCGCATGGTCATCCCTCTGGGGCCCCCGGATGGCCCCCAATACCTGACCCTGATCCGGAAGGATCGCGAGGGCAATATCGAACAGGACGCGATCCTGCCGGTCAGCTTTGCGCCGTTTCAGGGCGGCGACCGCATCTGAAGTTCCGCCGCGGTTAAGAGGCAGCTCGCGCCCGACGGCGAGACCAGGCAAGGGTAAAGGGCAATTTCAGCAACTGGTACAACGCGGGCGCGGCGAGGGCAGCCGCGGCGACATAAGCAAGGCTGACGACATCCAGCGGCAGGGAAGGCTCGAACTCCCGAAAAGCCGCCGATGCGATGCCGGGATCGACATGGCGAAGGAAAGCAAAAGGCCGCGCCAGGGGTGAGGCCTCGCGCAGCGCCGCCATCGCCGCCTCCAAATCCTCGACGCGCGAACGCACGAGGGCGGAGAGCCCTTCACGTGTGCCGGGATCGGCGGCCAAATACGCGGCCGAACTCGACAAACGTTGGACCGCAAGGCGGGCCTCGTCCAGATGGCCGCCGAGTCTCTGCAAATAGTGCTGAACGAATGTCTGAAATTGCGAGGCCGAAAGCGCGGCCGCCACGCTCAAACCCGCGGCAATCAGCCGATCGACGGCGCGAAGGAGAAAACCCATGACGTCGATTCGGCGGCGGGCGAAAATCGCCTAGTTTTGGCCGGCGGGCTGGTAATTGTCGACCAAGGCCTTGACCAGATCGAGATGAAGATCGGCCCCTTCCGGATCCATCGCTTCCTTCAAATATTCGACGAATTCGGGCGACAACAACAAATCCTTCAGATGGAAGGCCACCCATTGAGCCTCGCGCACGATCTGCGCGTCGACCAACATAAGAATCAGAACGAGCGACCCCCGCCCGAGCATGGTTCGCACGATGTCATGGTCGCCATGCGCCTCGAACAGGTGAAACAGGTCGTTGCACAACTCGCGCACCTTATCGACGTCGCTGCGCTTGCCGTGGTCGGTGATCAGGCAGATCGACGATTGCGCGACGCTGGCCGCGACATCGGCATCGGCGGGAAATTCCCGGCTGAGCGTCAGCAAATTCTTGTAGATCGCCGCGGCGGCGGCGATGTCGTCTTTTTCGCCGAAATCGTAGACCAACACCGCGGCCGCGGCGGCAAGGGCGCGACGCAGATACCCACCCGGTGGTGTCGCCGCGGCCATCGCCGCCATATCGGTATGGAGCGATTTCACCAAATCCAGATCGCCGCGTTTATGCGCCGCGGTTGCCGTGAGCTGCTGCATCGGCGCCATCATTTCCGCGCGCGGCATGCGGCCATTGCCACGTTCGACAAGTTGGCCCCATTCCGCGAGTTTGGCACGGAGGCCGGCGGCATCGTCGGAATCGCGCGGCAAAAGGCGATGAATGGCCGCGTCCGGGTCATCCTTCGCCAGATATCGGATCAAACCGATGAGATCGCTATCGACTGACATAACAACATCATCGGTCGGCAAATCGCCTTTGCCAATGCCTTTTTTGCCCGGCGGCGTTCACGGACGGGGGATATTGAAATTCGCTCCGGAGCCAACCTATTTCCACGTCGCCTATGCCGCGATCGCGCCCTTGATGTGCGTCAAGGCGGATCCGCGCGTTGGATATCTAGTTGTTGGAAGAGGAATGGAGAGCGCTGGCTAGGGTGTCATCATAGACGCCGCCAAGGGCCAAGTGCTGACGGCCAATCATGTCGTCGATCGGGCAGACGAGGTCTGGGTGACCCTCCGCGACAATCGGCGACTGAAAGCCGAGACCGTCGGCAAGGATCGCGGCACCGACATCGCCTTGCTTAGGATCCCGGTCGCGGCCAATGCGGGGCCGATCGCCCTGAATATTATCCGCGGCGAAACCCCCATGGTTGTCATCCTACGCTGAGACCGCCGCGCCGCGCCTTTAGGTTGGGGTCGGCGTGCTTGCGTTTCGCGACAAGCGGAGGATGATCGCCGTGGCTCAATTCCATCCCGAATATGGTCATGACCCGCGCCGACGCTGGCCCCTTCCCAATCACCGGCACAGATCTTCAGGACCGCATCCTCTACCGTGATGCGCTGATGCTCATCATCGACAAGCCACCTGGGCTGCCTGTTCATGCCGGGCCGGGGCGGGGGCGCAGCCTTGAAGATTTGTTCGATGCGCTTCGCTTCGGCCTGCCCAATCCACCTGCGCTCGCCCACCGGCTGGATCGCGACACCAGCGGCTGCCTCGTTCTCGGTCGCCACCGGCGCGCATTGAGGCGGCTCGGCGGGCTTTTCGCCGAGGGCAAGGTGGAGAAGATCTATTGGGCCGTGGTCGAGGGCCGACCAGCGGCGGCGGCGGGTCGAGTCGAACATCCGCTTAAGAAGATCACACAAAAAGCCGGCTGGCGAATGGTCGTCGCCGCCGATGGCCAGAAAGCGATAACCGATTACCGAATCATCGGCGAGGGAGCCGGGCGGTCATGGATCGAGTTTCGTCCGCGCACCGGGCGCACCCATCAAATCCGCGTCCACGCCGCGATGTTGGGTTGTCCGTTGGTCGGCGAACCCATCTATGGCGGCGCCCCGCCCGATGCGTGCGTGCCGCTTCACCTTCACGCCCGCGAAATCAGCGTGCCGCTCTATGAAGGAAAGCCAATCGTAACCGCCGTCGCCTCGCCGCCGGCGCACATGACGGCCGCCCTCGCATCGTGCGGCTACGTCGTGAGCCCGTAACTTCCGTCACGGGGAATTGGACTACTTCACCGCCGCCGCCGTTGTCATCGTAGGCTGGGTTGCAGCCGAACCGATGGAGGGTGTGGTGTGGCGGATTTTGGACACTGTCTCGATCGCCGGCCTCGTCCTTGCCGGGGGAATGACGCTGACGGCGACCCCAACGACGGCCGGCACCGGCATTTCGATCACCTATTCTTTCGGTCATGGGTCCTCCCATGACCGGGACTGGAGATCGCGGCGGGGCGGCAATAATCGCGGGCACCAATTCGGGCACTATCGCCCGGCGCCGAGGATCTTTTGGCCGCCACCCCCGCCCAGGGTCGTCGTGCTGCCCCCACGCACTGTTTATGTTCCCAGCTACCCGGTCCTTCAGGCGGCACCGGCATCGCCGGTATTCCGCGGCCCCGATGGGCGGTATTGCCGGGAATACCAGACGACGGTCACCATCGCCGGTACCGGACAACTGGGCTACGGCACCGCCTGCCTGGAGCCGGACGGCTCTTGGCGGGTCGTGAACTGACCCCGGCACCGGCCGCATCGACGCCACACTTCGGACCAGTCAATCCGCGACAACCACCCAAAAGGTTGGCAGAGTCACCCGGACGATTCGGTTTCGTATCTGGGGGACGGATGACCTTCACGGGGCATCGCAGGTGGTGGATGGCTTTTGGTCTGATTTCGGCCTTGCTGAGCGGCTGCTCCGCCGGGACCGGCGCGATCATCGATTTCGCTTCTCTCCAGCGGCCGGGCAGCCCGAATAATTTCCTGGTGTGCCCGGATGGTTTTTGCCGGGCAGCGGTGGACATGCCGAGCCCGGCTTTCGCGGCTACGCCCGATGTCCTGCTCGCGGCGACCAAACGGGCATTGGGCCGGCAGGAACGCACGGCGCTGGAGCTTGAGGACCAGGGTCGCCGCCAACTCGTCTATGTTCAGCGCTCCGCGCTGATGCGCTTCCCCGACCGCGTCTGGATCGAAATCGTGCCTTTGCCCGGCAACCGCTCGGGGCTGGCCGTGTTCAGCCGGTCGATCTACGGCTATTCCGATTCGGGCGTGAACAAGGGCCGGGTCTTGGCCTGGCTGGACGCGATCGGCGCGGAGTTAGCCGCGCGTTAGGCGGCTTTGGCCGGCCGGTTTGCGCGGGGAGGATGCACCAACCTGGCGATGGGGCTAAGATAACCTTGGAATGACCCCAGGAGGTGATCCATGAGCCCAAGATTGATATTGGCTTCGGCCGCCGCGCTCGCCGCCTTTGGCGCGACGTCTGTCTTCGCCCATCACGGATGGACGGGATATGACGAGAGTAAGACGTTGACGCTGACCGGCTCGATCAGCCGCATCTATTTTGGCAACCCGCACGTTCAGATCGACCTGAAGGGCAGCGACAAGGCATGGAATGTGGTGCTGGCGCCGCCGGCCCGCATGCAAATGCGCGGGCTGCCGGAGGGCTCGCTAAAGACCGGCGATACGGTCAGCGTCATCGGCTACGCCCATCGCGGCTCGCCCAGCGAGCTGCGCGCCGAACAGATCGTGGTCGCGAGCAAGACCATCGAAATGCGCTGAAGTCCGTCGGCCTTGGCGCCGCCTTCGCCCCGGGGGATAACACGCTTTGACTTCCTCGGCGCAGAGGCCGCGTCGTTTGCCTGAGCCGGGCCGAATAAGCCGGACAGACTTCGGCGAGAAGGTTATGCGCGGGTCGCCGCCAACGGGCGTCGCCGGAACCTTTGATTGCGGCTATCAACGAGGACCCGTGCACGAAGCAGCCGACATTCGGTCATGACTGGCCCTGAGGTCGACGGTCGCCCCGCCTCGGCATGGCTTGCGGCAGTTCGCGAGTCCGAGCGGCGCGGGGAATTGCTGGCCGCCTATGACATCGCCGAACGGGGGCTCGAGCGGTATCCGGACGATGTCCCCCTCAAACATCGGGCGGTGCTCGCCCTTGTGTGAAATTGCTTCCAATCACGACCCCTCCCAAAATCGGAACAACTTATTGATCTCGCATGGAAATGCGCCGACTGGGTGGGGTCACGTTTCGCGCGAAAAATGACCCCCTCCGATTTCGCAGGTTTCCGAACAAGATCAATGGACTGAGACACTTCAGGGGTGGGGTCATTGTTGGACACGATTTCACACTCGACGGCGCCGTCATTGGCCGCAACATGCAGCGCCATCGCCACCAAGAGTTCATCCGCTTCCTCAACACAATCGACGCCGAGGTTCCAGCCGGAAAGATCGTGCGCGTCGTCCTCGACAACTATGCCGCTCACAAGCACCCCAAGGTCCGCCAATGG
>SHVT01000014.1 GCA_009694125.1 Rhodospirillaceae bacterium
TTCCCAACACATTGATCTGGTTGTGAAAGATTGCGATTGAGGGGGTCGCGTGACGCGCCCAATCGTGACCCCTCTCAGAATGACGATCACGTCGCTACATCAATGGCTTATTGTGAACGTGGGGTGGGGTCACGGTTGGACGCGATTTTACACCTCCGGGGCGCGCTTGACAGCATCCGCGATTCCGCTTTCGCGATGCGCGTATTTGAGGCCAGCGAGCGATTCATCGCGCAATGGCAGGGTTGCCCCTACCCCCGCCCGCGTGGTGGTGACTACCGGGACAGGATGCCCCGGTTCAGCGTGCCCTTGTTGGCCTTGTTGAGCAGACCAGGGTAGCGTTGCATCGCCTTGCCGGTCAGGATGCCCTCGCCCTCCCGGGCAGTGATCGCAACATCCTCGATCTTGCGGGGCATGCGGCCTTTGACGTGCCACGCCCGTGGGGCGTGGCGGGCGCAGGACATGCCCGTTTTCCGGCACCGCTTTCTAGCCAAATAGTAGCCAAGACGGGCAGCGACCCTCCAGACAATTTCATAAACCATTGGTTTTATTGGCGTCCCCAAGGGGATTCGAACCCCTGTTCCCGCCGTGAAAGGGCGGTGTCCTAGGCCTCTAGACGATAGGGACGTAAAGCCGACGCCACAGTGGAATAATTCGCGCGAGCGGCAAAATCAAGGTGAGTTACTTCGGCAGCGCCGGCGCCGCATCCTCAATTTGTAGCTGCACGCGGGTTTCTCCCTGCCAAATATCGGCACGCAAATGTCCGGCAAGATGGAGCGGCGCGCCCGCGGTTTCGCGCAAAGCCTTGCCAAGTTCGGTGCCAACGGCGCGAAAGCAGATGCCGCCCAACCGCCCACCCTGCCCATCGGCCAGAAAACAGCGCAGATGTGACTCGCCCACGACATCGGCCTTCGCCACACGCGCGGCGACGATCGCGAATCGCGGCTCGGGATTGCCGGCGCCGAAGGGGGCCAACCTTGCCAGCTTTTCCACGAAATCGGGTGTGGCCGCCGCCAGCGCCAGAGTCCCATCCAAGGAAAGCGTCGGCAATCGGGATGTCGGCATGAAGTCTGTGCCGATGCGATCGATAAGAAAGTCCCGGAAGGCTTGGATCTGGCCTTCCGCCACGGTAAAGCCGGCGGCCATGGCGTGGCCGCCGCCATTCCGCAGCAGCCCGGCTTGACGCGCCGCGATCACGGCGGCGCCAAGATCGATGCCCGCGATCGATCGCCCCGAGCCCCTGCCAACCCCGTTCTCAAGGGCGACCACACAGACCGGCCGCTGATAGCGGTCCTTCAATCGACTGGCGACGATACCGACGACCCCCGGATGCCAGCCTTCTTGCGCCACCAGAATGAGCGGGCCGGGCTCGGGACCGGCCTCGACCGCCGCCATCGCCTGGTGCACCATGGCAGCTTCAATGGACTGGCGCTCGCGATTGAACCCATCAAGGCGGCGAGCGAGCGCGGCAGCTTCCGTGGCGTCGTCGGTGGTGAGAATACGCACGCCAAGATCGGATTCGCCGACCCGCCCACCGGCATTGACCCGCGGCCCAAGTACAAAGCCAAGCGTGAAGGCGTCAGGCATTTGGCGTATGCCGGCAACATCGGCCAACGCGGCCAAACCGAGGTTTCGCCGACCCGCCATGACCTTGAGCCCCTGGGCGACGAATGCCCGATTCAGACCGATCAGGGGTACGACATCGGCAACCGTTCCAAGCGCGACAAGATCGAGCAGATCGAGCAAATCGGGCTCTTGCCGGTGAGTGAACCAGCCCAATGCCCGCAAGCGGCGGTTCACCGCAACGGCCAGCAGGAAGGCAACACCCACGGCGGCGAGATGGCGATGCGGACTGGACTCGTCCAGCCGGTTAGGGTTGACGACGGCGTGGGCTCGCGGCAGCGCGGGCTCGGCGAGGTGGTGATCGATGACGATGACGTCCAGCCCGGAATCCGCGGCGGTCGCAAGCGGCGCATGGGCGAGAGTTCCGCAATCGAGCGTCACAATCACGGTGGCGCCTTCCCGACCAAGGGTGAGCAGCGCCGGGCCATTGGGTCCATAACCTTCGCGCAGCCTGTCGGGAATGTAGAAACGCACTTTTCCACCGCAGGATACAAAGGCGCGGTAGAGCAAAGCCGCCGATGTCGCACCATCGACGTCGTAGTCGCCGAATAGCGCGATTGTTTCGCCGCGTTGGACGGCGTCGCAAATCCGCGCGGCCGCCGCGTCCATGTCCTTCAGATTGGACGGATCCGGCAGCTGATGACGGAGGGAGGGACTAAGGAAAGTCTCGGCATCGTCTGCGCTCACGCCGCGGCCGGCCAATACGCGGCCGAGGAGTTCCGGGAGATCGTGACGTTGCGCAAGCGCCACGCCGAGGCGTTCATCCGCGAGCCGGGGCTGCCAGCACCAACCGCCGATTGACCGCTCCACGCCGAGGACGGCCGCCATCGCGAAACTATTTCCTATTGGCGCCACCGCCGGATGGGCGCGCGAAGTCGTGTCGCGCTTCGATGAGGCGCGTTGTCCTCGTGTTTGACAACAAGACGATGGATTGGGTCACGGCACAGCCCGCGGTTCGCCTGACCCCGCGCAGGATCGAGCCATCGGTCACGCCCGTGGCCGCGAATATCACGTCGCCGCCGGCGAGGTCGGTTTCGTTGTATTTGCGGTTGAGATCGACGATGCCCATGCGGGTCGCCCTCGCCTTTTCGTCGTCGTTGCGAAGCAGCAGGCGGCCCTGCATGCGGCCTCCGCAACCGCGCAGCGCGGCGGCGGCCAAGACGCCCTCACGCGCACCGCCGCAACCCAGATACATGTCGACGCCGCTGTCGGCGCGTGCCACGGCCACGACACCGCTGACATCACCATCGGAAATCAACATCACGCGCGACCCCGCCTCGCGAATCTTGGCGAGGATTTCGGCATGACGCGGCCGGTCGAGGACGCAAACCACCAGGTCGCCGACATCGACGCTGCGCGCTCTGGCCAGATTTCTTAGATTCTTGCCCGGTTCTTGATCAAGGTCGACGACGTCCGCCGGCAACTGGCCACCGACCGCGATCTTGTTCATGTAAACGTCAGGGGTCCTTAGAAATCCGCCCTTCTCGGCCAGCGCGATTACCGCCAAGGCGTTAGGCCCACCCTTGGCCGTCAGCGTGACGCCCTGCAAGGGATCAAGCGCGATATCGGCCGTTGGACCGCCGCGTCCCACCGCTTCGCCGACGAAAAGCATGCCGACTTCGTCGGGCTGGCCCTCGCCGATCACAATCTCGCCGGCGATGGGGATATTATCGAGGGCGCGTCGCATGGCCTCCACGGCTGCTTGATCCGCCGCCCTCTCATCGCCGCGCCCCATGAACCGCGACGCGGCCAGCGCCGCTGCTTCGGTGGCGCACACCGCGGAAAGCGCGAGGTCGTTGTCCATGGACGAGGACACCGGCGTCGCCTCCCGTTGCTCTTCGCCCTCTGTGCTCACAACTCCTCGATGATTCGTATCATGCGCGGGGGCTCGCGCACCGAGCCCAGTTTCGCAATCGCGGCCAATGCTCGAATCATTTGCTCCTCTTCGGTTTCATGCGTCGTTAACACGACCGGTACCGCGTCGACCGGGTTGCGACCGCGTTGCAGCATCGATTCAAGCGAAACCTGTTCGTCGCGAAGCGCAGCCGTAATTTCCGCGATCACGCCCGGCCGATCGACGACCATCAACCGCACATAATAGGCGCCACGATGTCGGGCCATCGGCGCCGACGGCAACACGGCCAGAGCGGTCGCCGGAACCGAAAACGCCGGCGACTGTCGGCCGCAGGCGATGTCCATCAAATCGGCCACGACCGCCGAGGCCGTCGGGCCCGCACCGGCGCCCCTACCTTGAAACATGGTCGTCCCCACGAAATCGCCTTCGGCCACGACCGCGTTGAAGACACCCTCGACATGGGCGATCGGCGCCTCCGCCGGCACCATGCATGGATGCACGCGCTGCTCCAGCCCATGCCGCGTCATGCGCGCCGTGCCGAGAAGCTTGATTCGATATCCAAGCTCCGCCGCGTATTCGATGTCGGACAGCGAGACATGGCGGATACCCTCAACGTAAACTCCGGAGAAATTCACCTCGCAGCCAAATGCCACGCTCGCAAGGATCGCTAGTTTGTGAGCGGCGTCGATGCCATCGACATCGAAACCGGGATCGGCTTCGGCGTAGCCCAGTTTCTGCGCCTCGGCGAGCACTTCCGAAAAACCGCGCCGGCTCTCCCGCATCGCGGTCAGAATGTAATTGCTGGTGCCGTTGAGAATCCCATAGACGCGGCTGAGCCGATTGGCGGCGAGGCCCTCGCGCAAGGCCTTGATGATTGGAATACCGCCCGCTACCGCTGCTTCGAAGGCCAGCGCAACGGAACGCGACTCCGCGGCGCGGGCCAAGGCCGCCCCATGTATCGCCAGCAATGCCTTGTTCGCGGTAACAAGGTGACGGCCGCGGGCGATCGCCTTTTCGCACACCTCGCGGGCGACACCGTCGGCGCCGCCAATCAATTCCACCACGGCCTCCGCTTCGGCTTCCGAGGCCATGGCCGCCGCATCGTCGTACCAACGCATTCCTGACACATCGACGCCCCGATCGCGCCGCCGGTCGCGGGCCGATACGGCCGCGACCACGATGCGTCGGCCGCAACGGCGTTCTATCAACTCGGCGTGGCGGTTGAGCAGGGTCAGAACCCCGGCGCCGACTGTGCCCAACCCGGCCACCGCGATCTTCAGCGGCGGGCTCATCCGACAATCGCGGCCCCAAGCCGCCTCTTTCTTTGAAATTCAATGTTCATGTTGATTCTTACAACGGCGTGGGGACTGCGGCCGACGGACCAACGAACGACGGCCCGTCATCGGGTTTGTACGCTCGCCCCAACTAGTATTCGAGATAAATTTCCACTCGCCGATTGACGCCGGATGTGGGGTTGACTGGATCGGCAAGATCGTTGTCGCCGCGGGCGTCGACCATGATGCGGCTTGCTGGTACACCTAGGTCCAACAGGGCGCGGGCGACGGCCTCCGCGCGCTCCATGGACGTGCGGAAATTGGCTACCTGGCGAGATCCTAGCGACCCGCCGTCCCGGCTCGCATGTCCAACAACACGCAAGACCGCTCCCGTCGATTTCTGCGCGGACACGGCATCGCGGAGTTGCTGAATCTCCAAGACCTTGCTCCCGCCCGCAGGGAACCCAATGGTCGCCAAACGGCCCTGGGCGATGGATTCCCGGCGCAACCCCGCATTGCCTTGAGGTGGCGCAGCCAAATTCGCGCCCGGCCCTTGCAGCGGGGCCAGCGGCGGCGGATCGGTTGCCGGCAACGCGGCCACCGTGGCCGCGGGCACGTTCGTACCTTCTGCGGTGAACACGGCACCCTGCCGGTCGGCGGCCAGGTTCATTTCCATCTGGCGGCGCTGCTCCAAGGCCGGAATCGTGGGGGCGGCCGGCACCGTGCCAAGGCTTGGAAAGGGCTGATTCGCGCCGGGCACGGGCCTGGTCGGTTCCGGCGCGATTTCGTTGCCTCGAAGGGAACCGGCGACGCCCCGATACAATGCGATGGGATTCAACGACTCCGGGACATCCGAACACCCGCTCAGGAATAAGACAAGGGCGCACCACAATGCCCGAAATCGGCCAGCAGGGGACTGTTCCCTAACTGTCTTGATGCAAGGCGGCATTGTGACGATTTTCCAACAAGAGACGATTTTCCAACAAGACAAGAGACGATTTTCCAACAAGAAATGTGGCATTATGCGATTTGAGAGCCTCCCGCTCTATTACGTCCGGCTGCGCGTCCGCGCCCTCCACTATGCGCCCAAGGCAAAGTGGAAAATCAACGAATGATAGGGATCGAAGAATGGCCGATCAACCGGCCCACGACATAAAGCTGCCCGATCCGGTCGAACTATCCCGGATCATGACAGAGATCGCCGGCAAAAGTCGCCGCCTCGTTACCGATTTTGTTGCGCGGCAGGGTGGGCAGCCGGGGCGGTCTAATCTCGATCCGTTGAATATCGGAGCGGCCTTCATCGAAATGACGGCGCGGCTGATGACCAATCCGGCAAAGCTTGTCCAGGCGCAGTTGTCGCTTTGGCAGGACTATTTGTCGCTTTGGCAAAACACGGCCCGAAAGATGTTTGGGGAGCCGACGCAGCCAGTGATCCAGGCGCCGGGCGACGATCGGCGCTTCAGGGACGCAATGTGGGACGAAAGCTACCTCTTCGATTACATCAAGCAATCCTATCTCCTTACCGCGCGTTGGCTGCGGTCGACGGTGCATGACGTCGAAGGGCTGGACGACAAGACCGGACGCAAGGTCGATTTTTACACGCGCCAATTCGTGGACGCGATGTCGCCCAGCAATTTTGCACTGACCAACCCCGAAGTGCTCCGGGCGACGATTGAGACCGGAGGAGAGAACTTGCTCAAAGGATTGAGCAACCTGCTGGACGATCTCGATCGCGGCAAAGGAAAAGTCTCGATCCGAATGACCGACCTGAACGCATTCAAGGTCGGCGAAAACATCGCCTGCACGCCCGGAAAAGTCATCTACCAGAATGAGTTGCTGCAGCTCATCCAATACAACCCGACGACCGAGACGGTGTGGCGGCGGCCGCTGCTTGTCGTTCCACCCTGGATCAACAAGTTCTATATCCTCGATCTTCGACCCACGAACTCCTTCGTCCGCTGGTGCACGGGGCTGGGTCACACGGTTTTCGTGGTATCTTGGATCAATCCGGACGAGGCCTTGGCCAACAAGGCATTCGACGACTATTTGTCGCTGGGACCGTTGGCCGCGCTCGACGCGATTTCGGCGGCCACGGGCGAGCGCACCGTCAACGTTGTTGGGTACTGCCTGGGCGGCACTCTCTTAAGCGCGGCGCTCGCCTACCTGGCCGCGAAGAACGACAAACGCGTCGCCAGCGCGACCTTCCTGGCGACCTTGGTGGATTTCGCCGAACCGGGAGAACTCGGCGTCTTTATCGACGAGGAGCAATTGGCGCACCTCGAAGACCGCATGAACGAAAAGGGCTACCTTCCCTCCGAGGACATGGCGACAACCTTCAACATGCTTCGATCCAACGATCTTATCTGGTCGTTCGTCGTCAACAACTACCTCTTGGGCAAAGACCCTTTTCCATTCGATCTTCTCTACTGGAACGCCGATTCGACGCACATGCCCGCGACAATGCACAGCTTCTACCTGCGTAAGATGTACCAGGAGAATCTCCTGGTGAAACCGGGCGGACTGTCGATGTTGGGTCGGCCGATCGATCTGCGAAAAGTCAAAATTCCCACCTACATGATGTCGGCCAGCGAAGATCACATCGCGCCATGGCGAACGACCTACGCCGCCGCGAGGATTTTCTCCGGCCCAACCCGCTTTGTACTGTCGTCGTCCGGCCACATCGCCGGGGTCGTGAACCCGCCTTCGGCCAACAAATATTCCTACTGGACAAACGAGAGCGTACCCCCCTCGCCCGACGATTGGCTGGCCGGGGCGACACAGAATTCCGGTTCATGGTGGACCGACTGGGGGAACTGGATCCCGGCACATGCGGGGGGGAAAGTCCGCGCACGGGTTCCCGGCAGTGGAAAACTCAAGGCCCTTGAGGACGCGCCGGGTTCCTACGTTATGGTTCGGGCAGGCTGACCGGGTTGAGACGAGGAGCGGTATTCTCGGGCGAGCGAGACATAGAGAGCGGACACTCTTTCCATCTCGGCGAATTCCGCCGGCGTGAGATCGCGCATCTTTTTTGCCGGGCTGCCGGCCCACAACTCGCCTGATACGATACGCTTGCCGGGCGTCACCAGCGCGCCCGCCGCCACCATCGCCCGGTTCTCCACAACCACGCCATCCATGACGCAAGCCCGCATTCCGACGAAACAGCCATCCTCGAGACGGCAACCATGGACTATGGCGGCGTGCCCGATGGTAACGTCGGCGCCGATATAGATGCCGTGACGTTCATGGGTCACATGAACGATCGTGCCGTCCTGAATATTGCTGCGTGGTCCGATGCGAATCTCGTTTACGTCGCCGCGGATCACTGTTCCGAACCAAACGCCAACCTCGGAGCCGATGTCGACATTGCCGATCACGGTAGCATTCGCCGCCACAAAAACGTCGGGCGCGATGCGGGGCCAATGATTGCGATAGGGCAGGATCAGACCAGACATAAGTATTCAAACCCAGGCTGTGCCATTCCTAGTTGGCCCGTCTTGGTTGTGACGACCGTCACTTTCATGTAATTTTAATAATATTACCATATGGGCGCGGATGGACGAAAACGTGGATCGGAACGACTTGCCGACGGAACCGCGGGAGCGCGACCATGACGGAGCGTATTCTGAACCGAAAGATCTATCAGGCTGGCGCTGTCATCTTTAAGGATGGCGATTCCGCGAACGACGCCTATTTGATCGAATCCGGCACCGTTGAGGTTGTGCGCAAGTCGGGGAGCGCGGAGGTTGTGCTGGCGCGGCTGACCCGCGGCGAAATCTTCGGCGAAATGGCACTTATCGACGGCAAACCTCGCACGGCATCGGTGCGCGCCGTCGATGCTGTAACCTGCGTTCTGATTTCACAGTCGGAATTCCGGCGCAAGCTCGACGCCGCCGATCCGTTGCTGCGCCGTCTTCTTCAGATTTTCGTTGGCCAAATCCGCGCGCGCACCGATGCGGCGGTGCCGAGAACGCCCGCTTCCCCATCGCCAGTGGTGGCCGAGCCAGTCGTTACGCATTGACGCAGCGGCCGCGGCCGTCACGGGAACAGAGCCTCCTGCATTAGTCCGGTCGTTTCCGGCTGCCCGGTCATCAGATTCATGTTCTGAACCGCCTGGCCGGTCGCACCCTTCACCAAATTGTCGATTGCCGATACCACGATTGCGCGGTTCGGAGACCGGTCCGCGAAGACCCCGATCAGGCAATGATTCGATCCCCGAACATGGCGCGTCGCGGGCACGGCGTCTGCCGGCACGATTCTGACGAAGGGTTCCCCCTCATACCGACGTTCTAGAGTCGCCTTTAACATCCCCGCGGTTACGTCCTTCGCAAGGCGGACATAGATGGTCGACAATATCCCGCGGCTCATCGGCATCAGATGGGGCGTGAACGTCACCGTGATCGCCTGTCGCGCGGCAAGCGATAGGCCCTGCTCGATCTCGGGAGCGTGGCGATGACCGGCAATCCCATAGGGGTGGATGCCCTCCGCCACCTCAGTGAACAAATAGGCCTCCTTGGCCGCCCGGCCAGCCCCGCTGACGCCCGATTTGGAATCGATGATGATCGCGTTCGTATCGATCTGCCCGGCTTCCAGTAGCGGCACCAACGGCAGTTGGGCTCCGGTTGGATAACAACCAGGATTGGCCACCAGGCGGGCCGATTTCACTTGTGGCCGCATCAATTCGGTTAGCCCGTAAACAGCTTCCTTCTGCAAATCCACCGCTTGATGCGAATGGCCATACCATTGCGCATAAAGCGTCGGATCGGCGAGCCTGAAATCCGCGGAAAGATCGACGATCTTGAGCGTTCGCGGCAACCGCGCGACGATCGCCTGCGACGAGCCATGGGGTAGACAACAAAAGGCAAAGTCGATGCCGCTCCAATCCGCGTCATCGATCTTGATCAAGGTCGGGAGTTTGAGCCCGCCGAGATGCGGAAAAACCGAAGCGACGGGCTGCCCGGCGTTGCGATCGGCGGTCAGCACCCGAATCTCGGCACCGGGGTGGCGGGAGAGAATCCTGAGAAGTTCCGCTCCGGTATATCCGCTTGCACCGAGAATACCGATCCGAACGCGATTATTGGCGGTTGTCATTCGCCTGTCTCCGAAATCAGAAGGGCGCCCTAAGGGCGCCCTTCATCATAGAGCTTGCGCCAATTGGGTTAGCGTTTCGAGAACTGGAAGCTACGTCGCGCCTTGCGCTTACCATACTTCTTGCGCTCGACCACCCGGCTGTCGCGCGTGAGGAACCCGCCGGCCTTAAGGACCGGCCGCAATCCAGGCTCGAAATACGTCAAGGCACGGCTGATACCGTGGCGAATTGCGCCAGCTTGACCGGATAGGCCGCCACCCGTCGCCGTGCACCAGACATCGTATTGGCCGGTGCGGTTGGCGACGACGAATGGCTGTTGCATGAGCATCCGCAGGGTCGGCCGCGCGAAATAGGTCTCGCCGGTGCGATCATTCACCGTGATCCGGCCGTTGCCCGGCTTGATCCACACACGCGCCACCGAATTCTTGCGTTTGCCGGTCGCGTAACTGCGGCCCTGCGCGTCGCGTTTGGGCTCAGGAGCTTCGCCGGGGGCGGCGGCGGTTACGGCCGAGGCGGCTGCCGGAGCGCCGCTACCGATGATCTGCCCGAGCTCGGAAAGCGTATGGCCTTTCTGCGCCATGGTCAGCTTGCCCTCTTATTTTTTGGATTCATCGCCCCAACATCCAGCTTTTCCGGACTCTGAGCCTCGTGGGGATGTTCGGCGCCAGGATAGACCCGCAGATTTCCCATTTGCTGCCGACCCAGAGGGCCGCGCGTGATCATGCGCTCCACCGCCTTGACAAGAAGCCGTTCGGGAAAGCCGCCATCGAGAATTTGGCCGGCCGTTCTTTCCTTGATGCCGCCGACAAAACCCGTGTGCCAATAGAACACCTTGCCGTTTCGTTTGTCGCCGGTGAGGCGCACCTTCGCGGCATTAACGACGACAATGCTGTCGCCGCAATCGACGTGGGGTGTGAAGGTCGGTTTGTGTTTGCCGCGCAGGCGCATCGCAATGACGCTCGCCAGCCGTCCGAGAACGACGCCATCGGCATCGATCAAGAACCACTTTTTGTCGACCTCGGAAGGCTTGGCCGAGTAGGTCTTCATGTTGCAACCACACAAGGCAGATAGAGACGACGCCGCGCGGATATTTCCCGCACGGTCATCGATCAAGGGGCCGGAGTATGCCACAGGACTTCGGACTGTCAACAACCACCCTTCGATCGCATCAGCGATTGCATCATGCTTGCCAAGGACGCCGCCACGGCGGCAATGTTAAGCACTGCCGTCGAAAGCTCCATGAAAACCGCACATCAGCCTCAACCCGATGTCCCGATCCTCCTCCGCCACGATGCGGATGGGGTTGCCACGCTCACGCTCAACCGGCCGGATGCGCGAAACGCCCTATCCACGGGATTGATGAGCGCACTGCGGCGAGCCCTGGACGACATCGCCGGCGATGACTCGGTGCGGGTCGTCGTTATCGGGGCAGCGGGCTCGGCATTCTGTGCCGGCCACGACCTTAAGGAATTGCGCGCCACCCCCAGCCGCGCGGCTTATGAATCATTGTTTCAGCAATGCAGCGCGTTGATGCTCGCGCTGACACGTTTGACCAAGCCCGTGATCGCCAAAGTCCAGGGAATGGCAACCGCCGCAGGTTGCCAGCTCGTCGCCACTTGCGATCTGGCGATCGCCGCAAACACCGCCCGTTTCGCCACGCCGGGCGTTAATATCGGCCTTTTTTGTTCCACACCGATGGTGGCGCTGTCACGCGCCGTCGGCCGGAAGCCGGCGCTGGAGATGCTGTTGACGGGAGATGCCATCTCCGCCGACGAGGCGGCGCGGATCGGCCTGATCAACCGCGCCGTCGAGGCCGGCAATCTTGACGCCGAGGTCGCGGCGCTGGCCGGGCGCATTGCCGCAAAATCACCCCTCACGCTGGGCATCGGCAAGGCGGCCTTTTATCGGCAGATCGAAATGGACATCCAATCCGCCTATTCGTTTGCCAGTGAGACGATGACCGCCAACATGCTCGCGGCCGATGCGGCCGAGGGCATAGACGCCTTCATGGCCAAACGCGCGCCGAAATGGCGTGGGCGCTGACCGAAACATGCCGGCACCAACCTATTCCGATGGGTTGTTGTGCCAAATTCTCAGAGATACGCGGGTTATTGCGGTCGTGGGCGCCAGCCCCAATTGGAACCGACCCAGTTATTTTGCGATGAAATATTTGCAGGGCAAGGGGTATCGAACCATACCGGTAAATCCCAGCGCCGTCGGCGAAGAAATCCTAGGCGAAAAGGTCTATGCAACCCTCGCTGACATCCCCGAGCGCGTGGACATTGTGAATATTTTTCGCCGCTCCGAAACGGTCGGGTCCATCGTGGATGACGCCATCACCATCGGCGCCAAGGTAGTCTGGATGCAGTTGGGGGTGCGCAACCCCGAGGCCGCGGCGAGGGCCGAAGCCGCCGGCCTGACCGTCGTCATGAACCATTGCGTCAAGATCGAATACGGACGGCTTCATGGTGAGCTGGGCTGGAGTGGGATCAATTCCGGCATCATTTCGAGCAAACGCCGCAATGTCGAAGTGCGTTGATCCGCGCCACCAAACATGAACCGAAACGAAAAGCCCCGCGGTTATGGATTCGAGACGCTGGCCATCCATGCTGGCGCCTCGCCCGAACCAGTGACGGGCGCGCGCAGCACGCCCATCTTCCAGACGACCTCCTACGTATTCAACGACGCGGACCACGCGGCCTCGCTCTTTAACCTTCAGACATTTGGTTACATCTACTCGCGGTTGACCAACCCCACGGTCGCTGTGCTCGAGGAGCGGATCGCCAGTCTCGAAGGCGGGCGTGGAGCCGTGGCCGCCGCTTCCGGCCACGCCGCTCAGCTCTTGGCTTTCTTTACTCTGCTTGAACCGGGAGACGAGTTCCTTGCCTCGCGCAATCTCTATGGCGGGTCGGTCACACAATTCACTCACGCCTTCAAGCGATTCGGCTGGAACTGCCATTTCGTCGATCCGCGCGATCCTGGCGACTTTCGTAAAGCCCTGACGACCCGGTGCAAAGCCATTTTCATTGAAAATCTCGCCAATCCTGGCGGCATCGTCGTCGACATGGAGCCCATCGCCGCGATCGCCCATGAAGCCGGCCTACCGCTGATCGTCGACAACACGCTCGCCACTCCCTATCTCTGCCGGCCCTTCGACTGGGGGGCGGACATCGTCATCCATTCGATGACCAAATTCCTGTCGGGGCATGGCACGTCCATGGGCGGAGCGGTTGTCGAATCCGGCCGCTTTGACTGGGCCCGCTTCGGCAAGTTTCCCGGGCTCACTGAGCCCGACCCCGCCTATCACGGGCTGAATTTCTTCGAAACCTTCGGAGATTTCGGCTTCACCATGAAGACGCGGGCCGTGGGTTTGCGCGACCTGGGGCCCGCCATGGCGCCGATGAACGCTTTTTTGATCCTGACCGGCATCGAGACCCTTCCCCTGCGCATGGATCGACACGTCGCCAATGCACAAAGGGTGGCGGAGTTCCTGGAAGCCCACCCCGCCGTCTCGTGGGTTTCCTATGCCGGGCTTCCGTCGAGCCCATATCGCAGCCTGGCACGCAAATACCTACCCAAGGGGGCCGGCGCCGTCTTGACCTTCGGCGTCAAGGGCGGATTCGAGGCGGGCGTTAGAGTGGTCGAAACTGTGGAACTCATCTCTCATCTCGCCAATATCGGCGACACCCGCAGCCTGATTATCCATCCGGCATCGACGACACATCGCCAATTGACCGACGAGCAACGGATAGCCTCCGGCGCCGGGCCCGAGGTCGTTCGCCTTTCGGTGGGGCTGGAGACCGCCGACGATATTATCGCTGACCTCGATCAGGCGCTGGCGAAGACCAAGACCTAGTCATCCCAAGAAAGTGATTCCCCATAAGGCGCCTCGACCTTTCGCCCCGGGGCATTCGGTGCAATGCTGTGACCGATGTTGATCGTTGACGATTCCGCGGGCGTCGCCGCCCTGTGCGCGCGCTTGGCGAAGGCTGAATTCGTTACAGTCGACACCGAATTCATGCGCGATCGGACCTATTGGCCGATTCTGTGCTTAGTCCAGCTTGGTGGACCCGACGAAGCCTTCGCCATCGACGCAACCGCCCCCGGTGTCGATCTCCGTCCGGTCGAGGCCTTGATGGCCGACGATCGCGTGTTGAAGGTTTTCCACGCGGCGCGGCAGGACATCGAGATATTCTTTCATCGCAGCGGCGTGATCCCGGTGCCCCTATTCGACACCCAGGTCGCGGCCATGGTGTGCGGCTATGGGGAACAAGTGAGTTATGAAACGCTCGCCGGTCAGATCGCCGGCGCGCGTCTCGACAAGTCGATGCGCTTTACCGATTGGTCGGTGCGGCCCCTGACGCAACGCCAGATCGACTATGCGATCGCCGATGTCGTTCATTTGCGGGCCGTGTATTCGGTGCTGGCGGCGCGACTGCAGAAAACCGGACGAACGCATTGGTTGGCGGAAGAAGTGGCGACACTCACCGATCCCGCGACCTACCGCCTGGAGCCTGCTGAAGCTTGGCGGCGACTGAAGCCGCGCGGCGGCACGCCGCGATTCTTCGCTATCTTGCGCGAACTCGCCGCCTGGCGAGAAATCGAGGCTCAGCGCCGCGATGTCCCACGCAACCGCGTGCTCCGCGACGACGTGCTGCTCGATATTGCCGCTCATGCCCCGACCAGCAGTGCTGATCTCGGCCGCTCGCGTGGGCTGGCTCAGGGCATGGCCGAAGGACGCACAGGACAGGACATCGTGGCCGCGGTTACGCGTGGCCGATCGGTGCCCGAAGCCGACCTCCCGATACCCGAACCCATGGTCGACCTGCCGCGCGGCGCCGGGCCTTTGATCGACCTGCTCAAGGTCTTGCTGAAGTTGAAATGCGAACGTCACGACGTGGCGCAAAAACTCGTTGCATCGAGCGCCGACCTCGAACGCATCGCAATCAATGACGACGCCCCGGTTCCCGCGCTGCACGGTTGGCGGCGAGAGGTCTTCGGCGAGGACGCGTTGGCCGTAAAACACGGTCGTTTGGCGCTGGGGGTTGTGGGCAAACGCCTGCGCCTCGTTCCGATTGGTGGTGGGATCGCGGAAAAACCAGCCGGAAGCAGCGCGCTCGGAGATGTTTCACCCCCGATTGGCCTCCCGGTCGAGACCTAGCCGCGGCCGGCGCGGCTTTCGGTCTCGATGACGGCCCGGCGCCCGATTGTCTTGGCCAGCGTCTCCAGCCGTCGTTCCAATGCCTCACCCAGCAAAGCGGCGCCCGAACGATGGAGGCGCAGGGTCAAGACCTTTTCCGTCAACTCCAGGGCCGTGCGGCCGATCAACGTGGGATCCCCACCCGAAATCGTGAAGGCCAGCCGTAGGGCCATGCCGACGAGATAAGCGCGCCGGGCGCCTTCATCGTCCAAGAGTTGCAGGGCTGGCCGGATGAGGTCCCCATCGTCGCCGTCGTGGCGCGCATAAGCGGCCAGCGCGAGGAAAGCGCGGCCGCGATGGTCGATGCCGACGACGGTCATTCGCAGCACGCGAAAAAAGGCGATTTCCGCGCGATAGTCGGGGTGTTCCCGCCAGGCAATATCACCCAACATGCAGGCCGCCAGCCGCAATCGCCGATTGGCCCCACTCTCGTTCGGAAACAGAGGGTCCATCCAGGCGCAAAGACTGTCGCCGCCGACCGGGAACCGATCGCCTCGCTTGCCGATCTCGGCGCACGTCGACAATAGCGGGTCGCGCCGCCGGACTGCCGGCGATAGCCGCCGGAACAAAATCCCTTCGCGCAGGCCAAGCGCTGAGAACACCAGACGTTTCGGCTGGGCGTGCCTCAGAATGCGTTCGAGCACGAGCGCCGCCAAGGGCAGCGCCTCGTGCCGCCGACGCGACACCCGCGAGATACGCGCCAAAGTCTCAATGCCCAGGCGCGATACAAGCCCTGCGAACTCGTCCGCGGCGCCGAAGGAAACGACATAGTTATGAATGACCCGAAGGGGATAATTCGTCTGCGCCATATGCAGGCGTGCGAGGGAACGCCAAGCCCCGCCGACCACGTAAAAATCACGCCCAATGACATCCGGCAACCAGGTCAAGCTCTGGATGTTGTTGTCAATGTGGTCGCGCAATTTGCTACGCCCGCCTTCGGCGACATCCTTCAGGCGCAGCGGCCCCAGCGGCAACGTCGTCTGCCGGCCGGGCCGTCCTTGGGACACTTCGATAAGCTCCAGGCTGCCGCCGCCGAGGTCGCCGACAAGCCCATCGGCCTCCGGTATTCCCGACACGACACCGAGGGCCGAAAGCGTCGCCTCCTCGCCGCCGCTTAGGACACGCACATCAAGCCGGGTTCGCCTTTCGACCTCGGCGGCGAAGGCGCCACCGTCTTTGGCTTCACGCACGGCGGCCGTGGCCACGACGTCCAACTGCCCAACATTCAAGGACCGTGTCAGCGCGGCAAAACGGGTCAGATTCGTCAATGCGAGCTTTACGCCGTCGGCATTGAGCATTCCGCTGCGTTCCAAGCCACGCCCCAGCGCGCAAAGTACCTTTTCATTGAAAATCGGCACAGGCGCCCGGCTGCTGCCGTCATAGATGACCAACCGGATGGAGTTCGAGCCAATGTCGATAACTCCGACCGGCGGGCCGGCGATGCCGCCCCTCTCCCGCGACCGCTCGGTTCTTGGCCGCATTCGCCGGAGGGTCAGGGCGCCACGAGGCGCGGGGGCGACTTTGCCCGTTTGAGTGCTTTGCCTCGTCCCGAAAGGCTGGGATTGGTCATAAAGAATGTGTGCGCGCTGAAGGCGTCGCCCCCACCTTCGGCGCGCTTGTAGGTGCCATCCGCCTGAAGGATCCAGCTCTGCGCCACGTCGCGCAGATTGGCGCCCATGATTTGGTCCAAAACCTGCTGGTGACAGGTTGGATTCTCGATTGGTACCAGCGCCTCGACCCGGCCGTCGAAATTACGCGGCATCCAATCCGCCGAGGCGATGAAGACCTTTGCCTCCGGTGAGGGCAGCCCATGACCCGCGCCGAAACAAACGATGCGGGAGTGTTCGAGGAAACGACCCACGATGCTTTTGACCCGGATGTTGTCCGACAGGCCAGGAACCCCGGGGCGCAAGCAGCAAATACCGCGCACGACCAAATCGATCGATACGCCGGCCTGCGATGCGCCATACAGCGCGTCAATAATCTTCCCATCGACCAAGGCGTTCATCTTCGCCCAGATCTGGGCAGGACGGCCGGCGCGGGCATGGTCGATTTCGTCGTCGATCAAGGCGAGCAGGGTCTTGCGGAGCGTGAGCGGGGCGACGGCGATCTTTTGGAGGCCCTGTGGCTTCGCATACCCGGTCATATAGTTAAACAGGCGCGCGGCATCTCGACAAAGCGCCGGATCGCAGCTGAAAAATGAGAGGTCCGTGTAGACCTTGGCCGTGATCGGGTGGTAGTTGCCCGTGCCGAAATGGACATAGCTACGCGGCGTCGTGCCTTCGCGCCGCACGACCAGCGACACCTTCGCATGGGTCTTGAGGTCGATGAATCCATAGACGACCTGGACGCCGGCGCGTTCGAGATCGCGTGCCCAGCGGATATTGGCCTCTTCGTCAAACCGCGCCTTGAGCTCAACCAGCGCCGTCACCGACTTGCCGGCCTCGGCGGCTTCGATCAGCGCACGAACGATCGGCGAATTCTCGCTGGTTCGGTATAACGTCTGTTTGATAGCGACCACCGCCGGGTCGCTCGCGGCCTGGAGAACGAACTGCGCGACGACGTCGAAGCTCTCATAAGGGTGATGGACGATGATGTCCTTTTGCCGGATGGCGGCGAAGCAGTCGCCGCCGAAATCGCGAATCCGTTCCGGGAACCGCGGACGATAGGCGGGAAAACACAAATCCTGGCGCTCTGACGCGATGAGCTGATGGGTCTCGGCGAGGCCCAGCATACCATTGATTCGGAAAATATCGGCGGCCGGGACCTTCATCTGCTCCGTGACGAAAGTCAGCAGCTCCTCCGGCATGCCGGCATCGACCTTGAGCCGGATGACCGTACCCCGCCGCCGTCGTTTGATCGCGGATTCAAACAAACGAACCAAGTCTTCCGCCTCTTCCTCCACTTCGACTTCGCTGTCGCGGATTAAGCTAAAGCAGCCCTGTCCGCGCACCTCGAAATCAGGAAACAGGCGGTCCAGAAATATCCCAACGACGCCTTCGATGGGCAGAAAGCGAGCCTCGTTGCCGGGCAACCGAATGAACCGGCCAAGTTGGTGCGGCAACGGCAACAGGGCGTGGATGGACCGCGCATCAGTACGGCGGAAGAGTTGAAGCGCAAGCGCGAAGCCGAGATTGGGTAGAAAAGGAAAGGGATGGGCGGGATCGATGGCAAGCGGAGTCAGTACCGGAAACATCGCCTCCATGAAGCGGGTCTCCAGCCAGCGTTTGTCCTCATCGGTCAATTCGTCCGGGGACAGGACGGCAAGGCCGGATCTGCGCAATTCACGCTTAAGCTCGGCCCAGCAGCGCTCCTGTCCCTCGATCAATGCGGCGGCGCGACGATTGATCGCCACGAGTTGCTGGGAAGGGGTCAATCCATCCTGGCTCGGCATTTCCACTCCCGCGGCCACCTGTCCCTTGAGACCGGCGACGCGGACCATGTAGAACTCGTCCAGATTGCTCGCCGAAATCGACAGGAAACGCAGGCGCTCGAGCACCGGGTGCGCTTGGTTGTCCGCTTCTTCCAGAACGCGCTCGTTGAACGCCAGCCAGGACAATTCGCGGTTGATGAACCGCGAATCCGGCGCCAAGTCACCCGCGGCGCGTTCAAGTTGCGAGGCAGAAGTCATGTCGTCCGTATAGCACGCAGAGTCTCGCAGTGCTATGACAGTAGCAGCCTGGCGGAACCAACTTCAGGCAACCAGCATGAAGCGAATCTATCTGCTTCGACACGCGAAATCGATCTGGTCTGAGGATGGCCAGGCTGACTTTGAGCGCCCCCTGGCGCCGAGGGGATTGCATGCCGCGCGGCAGATGTCCGCTCATCTTCGCGACCGCTCCGTCATACCATCGGTCGTTCTGTGTTCGACCGCGCGAAGGGCGCACGAAACGCTGGAATTGATCATGCCTGGGCTCACTGGCAAGCCTGGCATTCGATACGAAGACGGCCTCTATCACGCCGCCGCAAAGGACATCATCGCGCGAATCAGACGTCTCCCCGAGAAAACCGACTCGGTGATGATCGTCGGTCACAATCCAGGGCTTCAGGAGGCCGTATTAGAACTTGCCAGCGCCGGCGCCCCAAAGCGCCTACGTCAAATCGCAGAAAAATTCCCGACGCTTGCGCTCGCCGAACTATCCACCGACGTCGAACATTGGCGCGATCTCCGCCATGGCGCCGCCCAGCTCGTCGATCTCACCATACCCGCCGAATTCGAGGACTGACCGGACTTCTGAATAGGTCCGGCGCGACGGTTCCGCGAGGTGAAGTCATTTCCAGAACGGCCTTTCGCCTTCGAATTTGGTCCAAGCGCGCGGCAGACGAGCGCGCTCGGTCGCCAGCTGTGCAACACTCCAGTCCAGAATGACGGTGGCTATGGGCGTCTTCTCCGAGCCGATGGCTTCCCCCCGCCGCCGATCGAGCTGACCGATCAATTCACACATGCAATTGGCGTCATTGAGCGTGCCCAGCCGGCCCTGAACACGTTCGAGCGCCGTGAGATAGGCGCTACCGAGTTTGGGCGGAAATAACGACCGGAAGAATTCGCCGACATAACGCAGCCTTTTGGCGCGTATGCGCAAGTGATGCAGGTCCTTAGGAGAATGAGAACCGAGGCCATCTCCAAATTTGTGCAGCTTCTTGTGGAGCCGCTTGATTGTTCGCCGCGCGAAATGCCCAATCGGTTCATCGAGGTCCCGCAGGCGTGCCGAATCGACCAACTGCGTCCGACCACCCCCATCCCACATGGCGTCGAGCTTCAGCATGATCTCGGTGTAACGGCGGCTGGCGATCACCTTACGCATGCGGGAATAGGCCGAGATGCGCTCCGCCTCGGCCTCTTTCATGAGGTTTGCAAACTCTGGTTCGCCATCGAAGCGGCGGGCAAGCGCGATGAAAACATCCCAACTACGGGCGTGACCGCATTCACGGGCGATCCAGCGCAGCTCGGCGTTGATCGCCTGCCGTTTGCCATCGTCTAGATGGTGACGCAGCGCGACGAAAACGGCGCGCATGCGGCGAAGGCCGACGCGCAGTTGATGGACACCTTCGGGGTCTTCACCAAGGGAGGCGCAGGCCTCGTTGGCGCGTATCTGAATCAAACAACTGCGGCCGATTTCAACGAACGCCTCCGCGACCGTCATGCGCCGACGCAAAACGACCCGCGCCGCCTTTTGCGGGGACGGCAAAAGATTTCCGGCCAGCGCGTAGCCGCGGGCGACTCTGCTCTGCGCTTCCACCGTGAAAGAAACCGAGCGGTGAAGCCGTCGCGCAACGTCGTAGATTCTGGCTGCGTCACCCGAAATCAGCTCGATTTCGGCCTCGCAAACCGGAACACTTCCGCGTGGGCTGGTGATTTCACCGAGATCGAGCGCGACGCGCAATTCGGTGTCGCCAAATTGAATCGGCCACTCGCGGCGCCGGACGTCGGTGATGAATTGCGGTTTGAGCGGCCGGCGACGCTTCATTTCGGCGAACACCTGGCGAATGACGGGGTCGTCAACGCGCTTGGGGTTGGGCCGGTCGCCGACGACCTCCCTTTCCCATTCCGACCGCGCCTTGGTGCCGCCGGATGGGGCGCGCTCGACGGACAGGTTTTTCTCTTGCCTTCGTTGCGGACGCGCAGCGCCGCCTTGTTATGATGAAGATCGAAATTCGCCGTGTCGTAATAAACGCTGACCAGCCGTTTGGCTTTCGGCAAACCGGCGCCTTTCGCCCGGTGCAATAGACGATGGCGCATAAGCCGGGGTACTTCGTCCTTGGCGAGGCGAAGTTTCAATTCCACCTCAACCGGACTGTTACTCCGAGACATTGAACCGTGCCGCGAAAGGACGAGGATGAAAGCGGACCGTCAATTGCGACTATCCTAACCACGCACCAACATCCCGACAATGAACCGTCAGCGTTCGCCAGCTCAATGAGCTTTGTGAATCGGGGGATAATCTGTGTATGGGTTTTGGATATTTTGTGGATAAACCTCACTATCCTACTTGCGATCCGGCCTACTATTCCGAGCCGTGAGCACTTCCTTCAAGCACACCTCGAATCAGTGCCAGGCTGACGTTTCGGTGTCCGGTCAGTGCCGCGTGATCGATCTTCCCAACGATGTCCCGCATTGCGTTGAACGATCGTTCGATACGGGGGATCAGGTAGGAAACAATTTCAGGTGCGACACGAAGCTGACGATCGGCGAACAGCTTAATCAGAACGGCTTCAAGCAGACCTTCATCCGGAGACTCCACGAAAGCAACCGGAATGGCCGCGAGGCGCGAATGAAGATCGGCCAATCGAATTGGCCATCGCGCCGGTGGGAGGCGGCCGGTGAGCAGCAGATGGCCGGACATTTCGCCGATGTGATTGTAGAGATGAAGGAGCGATCGTTCGTCGACGCCCTCGTCTGCGGCGTCGATGACGACACATCGTCGTCCTTGCAGGATCGCCTCCGGACTGCCCACCAATTCCCGTGTCGACATCAGCTTGGCGCCGGCTCGGTCCGCCCAGATGCTCGCCAAATGTGTCTTCCCGCAAGCCGGGGGACCGGCCAGCGCAAAAGCGGGCGCCGGCCAGTCCGGCCAACGATCGAGCCAGGCTACTGCCCCACGGTTCGCGTCGGCGACCACGAAATCGGCGCGGCCGAAGGCCGGTCGGTGTTCAAATTCAAGCGGGAGCTGGCCCGCGTTCAATCGCTATCTCCCAGATACAGGGGGCTGGTCAGATAACTTGCCAACACAAAGCGGGCGAGAACCCCGACAACGGCGGCGACCGGAACGGCAATAAGGATGCCGACCAGACCGAACAGGCTGCCTCCGGCAAGAACCGCAAAAATGATCCAAACTGGATGGAGGCCCACCCTTTGTCCCACCAGGCGGGGCGTCAGGACATTGCTCTCAAACATCTGGCAGGCCGCAAAAACGGCCGCCACGGCCAAAATCGGGGTCCAACTCTCGAACTGGGCGAAAGCAACGGCCAAGCCAATGCCGGCGCCGAACGCGAACCCAACATAGGGAATGAAGGCCAGAAAACCGGTGAGGACACCCAAAGCCAGCCCGAATTCAAGGCCGATCACTGACAGGGCAATGCCATAGATCGCGGCCAGGGTCATGCAAACCACGGCCTGTCCGCGAACGAAGCCGGCCAACACGCGGTCGATTTCGGCGAGTTGGCCTCGGACAATTTCGGCATGCCGTCGCGGCAGCCAAGAATCGACACTGGCCACAATGCGGTCCCAATCGCGCAATAGATAAAAACACGCGACCGGCGTAATCAGCAGAAGTGACAACAAATTCGCCAGCACCATGCCTCCGCTCCAAAGGCTGGCAAGTAAGGTGCTGGTCCACGACATCGCGTCGGTCGCGAGACTTCCGGCGGCCGCCTTGAGCTGATTGGCGTCCGTCGCGGCGAGCTGCGCCCCGACGCGTTCGACAATGGGCTCCAACCATTCGCGGAGGCCAGCGAGCAACCCGGGAACACGCGCCAGCAACTCAATGAATTGCGCCTGCAACAGCGGCACAATCAACACAAACGCGCCGAAAAGAATGAGAAAGAACGTCGCCGTTACCAGGCTAGTGCCGGTGGCGCGCGATACACCAACACGGCGCAGCCCGCCAACGATGGGATCGAGGAAATAAGCGACGGCCATGCCCGCGATGAACGGCAACAAGACCGAACGCAAGACGTAAACGGCCAGCACGAGTGCGGCCAACCCCGTGAGCCACGGCCAAGCCGGCCGACGGCGCGTCAATTGCCGCCCTCGCTGCGCGGGACGCGGCGCCCGAATTTGGTCAGGTAGTCAAGGCCGGAAACCAGCGTCGTGGCCCCGGTCAAATAGACCAAGGCCTCGCCGACGCCAAGGTCGTCCATCCCCAATCCAAGCCGAGCGAGAACGAAGGCGATGAGCGCGATCTGGACGACCGTGTTGAGTTTGCTGACCGGTGTCGGCCGCACCGACCCAATAGGCTCGGTTGCTGTGTGCAAAAGAATGACCCCGCCAACAATGAGGAGGTCGCGGAAAACAACCAGGATCGCCAGCCAAATGGGGATATGGCCCAGATAGCCGAGCGTAAGATACACGCCGACCAGCATGACCTTATCGGCGACAGGGTCGAGGTACCCGCCGAGGACCGTCCGCGAATTGAAACGTTTTGCAACGTACCCGTCGATGGCATCGGTCAGGCCCGCGGTGACAAACACCCAGAATGCCGGAGTGAACAGGTGCGACAGCAACAGCCAAATCACGAACGGCACCGACAACAGTCGGGCCAGGCTCAGGATATTGGGAATACTCACGGACGCACGCTGGCGGGCCGGCCTTCGGTCTTGCGCAGTATCCACCCCGTCCCGTCGCGCGCGAGATCGAGATCGCGCTGGGCCATTGCCAACCGCAACTGGGATTCGTCTCCCAGATAAAGAATCTCCAATCGCGCCTCGGTCTTGGAAAGATAGACCAGATGACTCCGCCTCACTGGAACTATGCCCGCCAGGCGATTGCGAATGTCTATCCAATCCGCCAGAGTTCCGATCGCGACGGACACGACGACGCTCTGTTCGCTGCTGAATCTCAGCACGTTGTCGCTTTGCCACTGATCCTCGATCTGCGCGACGATGTCAGCGGCGGCCCTGGTTAAGAGCGCGTCTGCCGCCTCGCCGGGGTTGCCCACAACGCTCTGCACGGTCGTTCGGTCGGCCACCGAGGCACCGAAGCGATTGACGGATATTTGGAGGATAAGGCGCCCGCCGATATCGGAACGCAAATCGGCGACGACCACCAGCGCGCCGGTGGATCCGTATCGCCGGGCTATCGTTTGAATCCGCTGGTCGTTGCCGGCGGCGGCCTGATCGGCGCTGATATCGCGGATATCGATCAGATCGCCCGCGGGGAGAACGATCGGCACCAATCCGTCGCTGGCCGGCAGGCGGCTCCAGGCTGCCCGCCACGGATTGGGGTCGTCCCACAACGACACGGCACCGCCGTCGCGAAAGACCGGCAGCACCAGAAGCGGTTTGCTGACCGTTTCGGCGAAGGATGTTTCGGTACTTCGCAGCAGGTTACGCACGCCGTCGACGTCGAAGCGAACCGTCAGCTTCGCCAAATAACGCACCGGCGAGGTTTTCTCTTCCTGCACTTCGAACGTCCGGATTAGATTTTTCAGCTCGGCCGTCGAAAGCCTTCGCAAACGGGCGATCTCGGCACGCGGCACCAGCCGCCGCATCAAGCGGGCGAATGCTTCGCGTTCGCCGGCGGCAAGTGCCGACTCACGCGCCGCCGCCGCATCGGCGGCCGTAGCGTCAACCGCGACATCCCGCACCGTGTAGACGCTTTCGTCGGCGGCCATGGCTGGCGCCAACGCGGCGCATACGCCCAAGACCACGGCGATGAGGACGGCTTTGCCGCTGCTGACGGGTCGCGGAATCATTGCAAACCGTTGCGGAGTCAGTATGTTTCGGCCCACTGGCCGGTTGCACAGGCGTTTGCTGGCTTATACTCGACTTTCCGCGAGGTTTCCATTCGCGCACATTCATACAAATCCGCCGGGGTCGACATCGATGCCGGCGATGCCCTGGTCGAAGCGATCAAACCCTTGGCCCGCACGACGGCGCGCAAAGGCGCCGATGCCGCCCTCGGCGGTTTTGGCGCGCTTTTCGACCTGAAGGCAACTGGGTATCGCGATCCTGTCCTGGTCGCGACCACCGATGGCGTCGGCACGAAGCTCAAAGTCGCCATCGCCGCCGGACTTCATGACACGGTCGGACTCGACCTTGTGGCGATGGTCGTCAACGATCTGGTCGTGCAGGGAGCCGAACCCCTGTTCCTGCTGGATTATTTCGCGACGGGCCGCCTCGATGTGGAGGCCGGGCGCCGCATCATCGGCGGCATCGCCGCCGGGTGCCGCGAGGCGGGCTGCGCCCTCATCGGCGGCGAAACGGCCGAAATGCCGGGAATGTATGCGGAGGGGGATTACGATCTCGCGGCGTTTGCCGTTGGGGCGGTGGAGCGAGATCAGGTTTTGCCGCGGCCGGACGTTTGCGTCGGCGACACGATATTCGGACTCACATCCAGCGGCCTGCATTCAAACGGATTCTCACTGGTCCGGGCCATAGTGGAAACATCCGGCCTCGACTTCGCGGCCAAGGCGCCTTTCGCGCCCGCCATGGCCTTGGGCGAGGCTCTGCTGGTCCCAACGCGAATCTACGTTAAGAGTCTACTCGCGTGCAGCAAGTCGGGTGCGATCAAGGCGATGGCGCATATCACCGGCGGCGGCCTCGTCGAGAATCTGCCGCGCGTGCTGCCGGAGAGCGTGGCTGCCATGATCGACGTTGCAAGCTGGAGGCAGCCTCCAGTCTTTCGATGGCTTGCCGCCACCGGCAATGTCGCGCCCACGGAGATGATCCGTGTCTTCAATTGTGGAATCGGCATGGCGGTCATTGTTTCCCCCGAGTTCGCCGATTCCGTCGCAGGGCGCCTGGTCGAGGCCGGCGAAACCGTGCATCGAATCGGCCGTATCGTCGAGCGGACGCCGGAGATGCCGGAGGTGGTGGTCACCGGGCTTGATGACGCATGGCGCGACTGAAGGTTGCGGTCCTCATATCCGGGCGCGGAAGCAACCTTCAAGCACTGATCGACGCCTGTGCGGGGTCTGATTTTCCGGCAACGATCGTCAAAGTTATTTCCAACCGACCGGGCGTCGAAGGACTAAACCGGGCCCAAAGCGCCGCCATCCCGACTCAGGTCGTCGATCATCGCGACCGCCCCGACCGCGCGGCGTTCGATTCGGCGCTTCACGCCGCCCTGGCCGAAACCGGCGCGGAGCTTGTTTGTCTCGCCGGGTTCATGCGCCTGCTCACACCGGGATTCGTTGAGGTTTGGCGCGACCGCCTGATCAACATTCACCCTTCGTTGTTGCCGGCCTTTCCGGGGCTCGATACCCATGCTCGCGCCTTGGCCGCGGGTGTGTGCATCAGCGGATGCACCGTTCATTTCGTGCGGGCCGCGATGGATCAAGGGCCGATAATCGTCCAGGGCGCGGTTCCGGTTCTGGCCGACGACGATGCCAACAGCCTCGCGGCCCGCGTACTCGCCGCCGAACATCGCTGTTATCCCTTAGCCCTCCGCTTGATAGCCGAGGGCCGAGTCCGCGTCGTTGGGGAGCGTGCCGTCATCGACCGGGCAGCGCCGGTGGCCGATGTGTTGATTAACCCATCCTAGGGTCACGAACGGACTTCCGCACCGCCCGCGAAAGCGCTATACACGGCAATCGGCATCGATCCGAGGGGGGACAAATCCATGGACTTCGAGCAAGACCTCAAGTTCCGCCAGGAAACATGGAATAGCTTTACCAAGCTCGTCACGATCGGGGGCTTTGGCGTTGCGATCCTCTTGATCCTGATGGCTATTTTCCTCCTATAGCCATCGCCGGATCGAGCCCGCGACGAGGCGGTGCCGGTTTAGCCGACTATCTCTAGCTCGGAAAAGAAAAACGAAATTTCTTTCGCGGCCGTATCCGCCGCATCCGAACCATGCACGGAATTCGCCTCGATCGATTCGGCGAAGTCTTTGCGAATGGTGCCGGGGGCTGCCTTTGCGGGATCGGTGGCTCCCATGATTTCCCGGTTGCGCAGAACCGCGTTTTCTCCCTCCAGGACCTGAACCACGACCGGCCCCGAACTCATGAAGGTGCACAGGCTGGAAAAGAATGGCCGCGCGGCGTGCACGGCATAGAAGGCTTGGGCCTGCGCCAACGAAAGGCGCATCCGTTTTTGGGCAGCGACCCTCAAGCCCCCGGACTCAAATCGAGCAACGATGGCGCCGGTAAGATTGCGGCGCACGGCGTCGGGCTTGATGATCGACAGTGTGCGTTCGATCGCCATGTCAATTTTCTCTCGAAGAATTTTCAGGAACGCGCCTTATACAGGTCCCCGACCCCGTGAACAAGTCGGCCTCACGCCATGCGGGCACCGTAGACGCCGCGTTCGGTGACCACGAAATCGATCCTGTCGTCAAGTAACGCGCGCACGCATTCCTCGGGCCGGTTGACGATCGGTTCCTCGTGGACGTTGAAACTCGTGTTGACCAGAACCGGGATGCCGGTGCGCCCGGCGAACCCACCGATGATGTCGTAATACAGCGAATTGCCCCCCCTCTCCGCGACCTGCGGCCGTGCGGTGCCGTCCACATGAACGACCGCGGGAATGCGACCGCGCCACTCCTGCCGCACGGCACAGGTTATTGTCATGAACCGGCAGGCGTAGCGATTGACGCGCCCGATATCGAACACGTGTTCCGCATCCACATCGCGCACAACGGGGGCAAAGGGCATGAATTCTGTTCGTTTCAGCCGCAGATTCAGGGAATCGTTGATCGAGCGTTCGACCGGGCTTGCCAGGATGCTGCGTGCTCCGAGCGCGCGCGGACCATATTCCATGCGCCCCGCGAAGATCGCCACGATACGTCCCTGCGCCAACAAATCGACGGTCGTCGGCACCGGACTGTCCGACACCTTGCGCACACCCGGAGCCGAGGAGAGCGCCCGGTCGATGCCCTCGCCAAAGTCCCGGCCGCAATAGACATCGTTGAGCCGACCGCGATGGGTCAGCCATTTGGAAAGTCCATCCCGTTCGAGCAAATGTTGAAGCGCGGCGCCAACGGCAAGTCCTTCATCGCTCATCGCCGGAAAAATGAAAACTTCATCCGCGCTCGTCTGCTCGGCGAGAAGCCGATTAAGCCTCACATTCGCGAACACGCCCCCCGACAAACCCAGATGCCGAACCGGATGACGATCGAGCAGCCGGGTGATGGCCGCGAAGATGAAATCCTCGAGAACCTTTTGGATCGAGGCTGCGACATCGGCCGGCGCGCGGTCTTTGGCCAGGGCAAAGATGAACCCGCGCATGGCGAGATAGGACTCAAAATCGCTGTCGATCCTGCCATCGGCATCCAGGCGAAAACGCCGTGCGATCTCATCGTACAGGGTGGGCTCGCCGAGCGCTGCCAAGCCCGTCAGCTTCCCCTCGTGCCGGTTGATTCGATAACCGAGCGCCTGGGTCGCGTAGCCATAGGCGAGGCCGAGGCTGTCGATTCGCTTTTCCGGCAGGAGCCAGCGATCGTCGCCGAACAGGCTCTGCAAGGCGCCGTCGCGAAACACGCGATGGCTGTAATGCACGTTGTCGCCGCCGCCATCGGCCGTGTAGAGGAGGGCATCTTCCCAATCCGTGAAGAACAGAGAGGGAAGCGCGTGGGCGAAGTGATGATTAGCGAAACCAATCGCGGTGTCGGCCCGGAATTCGTGATCGGCGTTGAACAGCGCCGCGTTGAAAATGCGTTCGGCTTGTATTTCTCCGGCGCGCCGGAGTTCGATCGTCATGTCCTTGAGTTTTTCACGGCCGAGGAGTTGGCGCAGCTTGCCCTCGATCAGCCGGCCCCCTCGGAAATGGCTGAAATAACGCCAGGGCAGCGCCCCGCGCGTGCTGGCGATCGTATCCACATCGCGCCGTCGGAGCCCGGCGATTTCCAGCACTTCTTCGATACACTCCGTGGGCACGCCTCGTCCATCACCCTTGCGGCGGGTGAGGCGTTCCAGCGAAACGGCGGCGACTAGTCGATAGTCGTCGAACAGCGCGGCGGCGGCGTCATGAAAGCCCGAATGGATGCCGAGAATAATCATCCGACGCGCCGCTCATTCGACCGGGAAAGCCAGACGCGCAGAACCAAGCCAAGATTGGGAATCAGCCGTTCTTCTCCCAGGCGCCGCTATCGGTCTGTCGCCAATAGGTCAAGGCATGGCCGGCATCGCGATAGGACTTCCACCGTGTCCTGGCGGCTTCCACGTTTTCGGCGACGCGGCCATCGAACACTTCGATCACCAACGGAAATTCAGTCTGCGCGGGGCAGGTAGCGCCGTCGGTAAGAAATAGAACCGAGGCGCGATTGGGATTTTCGTAGGCAGTCGTGAGCCAGACCGGCTGTTCCGCCGCGTTGCCGTCGCGCGCGCCGCCATGCGGCAGGAACGACTGGGGATCATACGTCCACAGGGCCGCGTTCAACGCTTCGACACGCTCCTCCGAGCCGGCCACGATGACGGTGCGATCGCCGCGCTCCAACACTTTCTCCACCAACTTGGGCAATGCGCGCTCCAGCGGACTCGCCGCCAGGTGATAGAAACGGATTTCCGCCATCGCCGTCTCTGGCCGATCGTGTCAGGCGTTCTCGTAATAATCGGCGACGAGGCGGTCGAGCAGACGAACGCCAAAGGCCGTCGCGCCCTTCGGGTAAAGCGCGGTGTCTTTCTTCGCCCATGCGACACCCGCGATATCCAAATGCGCCCAGGGCACGTTATTGACAAAGCGCTGGAGGAACTGAGCGGCGGTGATGCTCCCTGCCCCGCGCCCCGAGCCGACATTCTTCACGTCGGCGATATCCGAATCGATGTCGCGATCGTACGCCTCGCCCAAGGGGAGGCGCCACAAGGCCTCACCAACCTTCCGACCAGTCGCGACCAGGCGATCGGCAAGCTCGTCATTGTTCGAAAACAAGCCGGCATGTTCGTGGCCGAGAGCGATGATGATCGCTCCGGTAAGTGTGGCGAGGTCGATCATTGCCTTCGGCTTGAAGCGATCCTGGCAGTACCACATGGCGTCCGCCAGAACCAGCCGACCCTCCGCGTCGGTGTTGATGACTTCGACGGTTTTCCCGGACATTGTCTTGACGACATCGCCGGGCCGCTGGGCGGTGCCTGACGGCATGTTTTCGACAAGCCCGGCGACGCCAACGACGTTGACCTTAGCCTTGCGCTCGGCCAAGGCCCTGATCAGCCCGATGACAACGGCCGAACCGGCCATGTCCCATTTCATGTCTTCCATGTTGGCGGCGGGCTTGATTGAAATGCCCCCGGTGTCGAAGGTCACGCCTTTGCCGACGAAGGCAATCGGGCGTTTGTCCTTCGCGCCTGGCGCACCGTTCCACTGCATCACGACGAGGCGGGAGGGGCGCGCGCTGCCTTGGCCCACGCCCAAAAGCGCGCCCATGCCCAGTTTGTTCATCTGTTTGTCGTCGAGAACCTCGACCCTGACACCCGATTTGGTCAGCGTCTTGGCCGCGGCGGCCAACGTCTCCGGGTAGATGACGTTGGCCGGCTCGCTGACCAGATCGCGCGTGAACAGAATGGACTCGGCAACGCGATCGAGTTTCGCAAAATTCGCGCGCGCCGTGGTCGCGGCATCGACCATGATGGTCAAGGTCTTCAGCGTCGGCTTCTGTTCCTCTTTCAGCGTCGTCCGATATTTGTCGAAACGATAGGCGCGCAGACGCGCGCCAAACGCCATTTCCGTCGCGACATCGGCCGCACCGATCGGCGTGCCCGCGATTTGATCGATTGCCACAAATCCCGCGGACTCGCCGACGCGGTTTAGCGCCGCGACAATCACGCCGCCCATTGCCTGCGCGCGACCGCTATCCAGCTCCGCGGGTTTGCCCAGACCGACGAGAAGGACCCGTCCAGCCTTGACCCCCACCGGTGCCAAGAGTTCGAGTGTCTCATCTTTCTTACCCTTGAAGCGGCTGGCGGCCATGGCGCGTCCAAGCGCCCCACGGGTTTGGGCGTCGATCGCCGCGGCGGTCGGACTCAACTGGCGATCTTCAAGCACGCCGACGATGAGCGTCCCGGTGGTGGGCGGCGATGATTTGGCGAAAACGACCTTCATGATTGCCTCATTCGATTCGATGGCGGGGCGCCCGGCGGGCCGCGTCAATCTAGCGATTTACGCGCCAAAGGAAAGGCCGTCGCAACGGTGCACGTTAGCTGTTAGGCAGGCGGCCCGCCGCCACGATAGGCGAACGCACCCGGGATACTTCGTCGCTCTCGGATCCCACGGGCGATCAAATGAGCGAGTTGGGTCGCGATGTCCTCCGAATAGTGGAGATTGTCCCAATAATTCTCGTCCCGCCTCGTAATTTCAGAATCGATCATGAAATCGAGCACATGACTATTGGCGAAGCCCGCGGCGAGCGCGGTTAGTCTCCGCTTGCACTCATCTAGGGCGCGCGCGGCATCCGACCCTGGCGCCGGCTGAAAAAATCGGTGATAGGGAACCAGGACTAGGATCTTGCTGGTTTCCGGGGCCAGCCGGCGCAACATCCCGACCATCAACTCATGGCTTGGAAAGCGCAAAGCAGCGGCAGTTTCCACTATCGGGGCATTGCGCCCAACGTCCGGCTCACGCGGCCCAGCGGGGCCATAGATGGCAAGACGAACCTTAGCCAGGTCGTAGGTGCTCAAAGGCGGTAGAAAATTCGTATAGCCGTCTAGACCGTTGCGGGAGGTCTTAATGCCCACGATGTGGGCGAATTGCCGGCCTGATTCCTCGATTGCCGGAAAATTGAAGAGATGGAGGAGATCGTTCCAGCGCGAATCGTCATACATCCACTCCGGAAAGGGCCGTGGCGTTAGAAGCGGCGCGTCTTGACGTTCGCACCAGGTTCCATCGACTCCGAACAACACGGCCCCTGCCGCCGGGTGGTGACGCGCGAATACCTCCAGAATGCGCGCCTGCTCATAGGCCGTCCCACTATTCATGGACAGGTTGACGAAACCGCCGCCAATGGTCTCGTTCAACTCGGCCGGCTTGAGCATTCGCGTCATTGAGGTGCCGATGATGGCGCTGTCAAACCGGCTCTTTCGGGCCAGCGCGGGGAAAGAGAACCGCTGATTGGTCGTCACCGGCGCTCGGTCCAAGGCCGGCGAAAACCACACGATGTCATAAGGGTCGATGAGCAACACCGAGACATAGAGGATCGCCCCCGACCCCATCGCGGTGGCCAGAAACAGGTTGAGGAATTTCCGCCAAGCTCTGTCCAATGTCGCACCGCGTCCCTGGCTAGAACTGGAAATAAATAAAATCATTGTTGGCGCCGCCACCAACCTTGAGCAGTACGGCGACGAGAACCAGACCGGCGGCGAAAGCGGCGACCGGTCGCGGGCGCACCGCCTCCAAGGCCACCTGCTGGCTCGTCGGACCCACCAGCGCGACGCCGGCCGCTAGGGCAATCCACCACAGCTCGCCCGGCATCTCCATTTCAGGGCTGCCGCCGCCAATTCCGAACATCCCGCTCAAGACCGATGAAGCCGTTTGGATATCTGGGGCTCGGAACAATACCCAGCCGACGAAGACGACAAAAAACGTCGCCAGCCAGCCGACTACGGCCGGCAACGAGAACCCGGCGCGGCTCCACGCGTGGTTGACGGCCAGCGCGACGCCGTGCAGCCCACCCCACGCGATGAAATTCCACCCCGCCCCGTGCCACAGGCCCCCGAGCACCATGGTGACCATCGCGGCGATCGCCTGGTTAAGAGCACCCCGGCGGCTGCCCCCGAGTGGGACATACAGATAATCTCGAAGAAATCGCGACAAAGTCATGTGCCACCGGCGCCAGAACTCGCGGATGGATGCGGCCCGATACGGCGCGTCGAAATTCGTCGGCAACATGATTCCAAACATCAGCGCCATGCCGATCGCCATATCCGAATAGCCGGAGAAATCGAAATAGATTTGAAACCCAAAGGCCAGTGCCGCGACCCAGCCCGCGACAAAACCAAGCCCATGGATGGAAGCGCCGGCGAACAATGGATCGGCGATAACCACCAAGCTATCGGCAATGACGACCTTCTTGATCAGGCCGAAAATGAGGAGAACGACGCCCCGGCCGATTCGGGATTCCAATCCGGGCCTGACCGGCGCCTCCCGGAGTTGCGGAATCAATTCGTCATGGCGGGCGATGGGGCCGGCAATGAGATGCGGAAAGAATGACACGTAAGTGGCGTAGTCGAGGAGACCGTATCCTTGGGCTCGTCCTCGGCGCAGGTCGACGAGATATCCGATCTGCTTGAAAGTGAAAAAGCTGATGCCAAGCGGCAGAATCAGATTCAAGGGCTGGGGTTGGCCGCCGAATAGCCAAGCCAGCGCGGCGGCGAAAAAATCGAAATATTTGAAAATCCCCAGCAACAACAAGTTTACAGCGATTCCCGCGGGCACGAGAAACCGATAGCCATGACGCCGACCGATCGCGGCGATCGCCCAATTGATGAAAATGGATGACGTCAGGAGCGGGACGAAACGCAGGTCCCAATATCCGTAAAAAGCCAGCGACGCACTCAGCAGGAACACCAGCCGCAGGCGGGCGTGGCTCGCCAGCCCGTAATATCCCGCCAAAGCCATCGGCAAGAAGATCAACAGGAACGGGGGTGAGTGGAACAACATCGGCGTCGGAGCGTCAGGCCAATTCTATCCGCCGAAACTGAAGCCGACCCAGACTAGCCTGGATTATTCACGAGCGGAGTAATTTTAGGGTGGCGGGCGTAGTGTAACCCGTTGATTTCGTGTAATGTTTTGTTGTCAAAGCAAGACCTCCAGCGAACTCACGGAGTGCGACGCCCGCCATGTCAGAGCATACTGGTTTTCT
>SHVT01000015.1 GCA_009694125.1 Rhodospirillaceae bacterium
GTTTCGGTTCCTGATCACGGCTTCCAGACGAACCCGGTCAGCCGACGTGACGGTGATGGATATCCCGGTGCGCATGCGCCAGACTCGCACGCGCAACGCACGAGGGGAATCCCAACCAGGACTCTTTCGTCAGGCAGGGGCCACTAGGCACGCGCAGCGGCAAGGAAATCCTGGCCCACGGTTTCAAGTGCTATGGGATGGGCGCCGTCATCGGCACACGCAGGGCCGGTGCGGTCCGGGCCGGCCGAGCCTTCCTTTTGCCGGATAACAGCCTACATTTGCGGGCAGTCAGCGACGCGCTGGTTGATGGAGCGAGGCTCGAAGGGTGGGGCGTCGCGCCGACGATCGAGGTGCCATTCCGGCTGGAATATTCCGATGGCGCCGATCCCGAGTTGGACCGCGCCGTTGAAACTCTCGCCCGAACCGGGCGCGATCAGGGAAATTAGTTGGTCACCCAAGCCGAAATGCGCTATACCCCACCGAATACGGGGCACGCAATTTCCCCAGGAATACCTACATATTGCTCGTGGCGGGTTCGGTGCCACGCTGGGTTTCGGGCCACGGAGAGTAACGCTGGAGAGTAACGCTTAAGTGACTCGTTCGACCTGTAACCTAACCGTAACATTGTGTGAAATCCCGACGCGGCGCGTCGTCTCGAAACAAGATGAGTACCTGCGGAGGAGACTTTGTTGAACGTTCAGACTGCAGACACTGCGATCATGGCCAAGGCGCCGATGCCGGCGCCGCTGATCGACCCGTTCGATCGGCCGATTACCTATCTGCGCGTGTCGGTTACCGACCGCTGCGATTTTCGCTGTGTGTATTGCATGTCCGAAGACATGACCTTCCTGCCCAAGGCGGAGGTCTTGACCCTCGAAGAAGTCGACCGGGTGTGCAGCGCCTTCGTTCGCCTCGGCACAAGGAAACTCCGGCTGACCGGAGGTGAGCCTTTGGTGCGGAAGAACATCATGAGCCTTTTTCGCAGCCTCGGCCGGCATATCCGTTCGGGCGCGCTCGATGAGCTGACGGTGACGACCAATGGCAGCCAGCTCGCCAAACACGCCGAGGAACTAAAGGCATGCGGCGTGCGGCGCATCAACGTCTCGGTGGACACGCTGGATCCGGCGAAGTTCACCGAAGTGACCCGCTGGGGCAAGCTGGACAAGGTTCTCGAAGGCATGGAGGCCGCGAAAGCCGCGGGCCTCGATGTCAAGATCAACGCCGTCGCGTTGCGCGGCGTCAACGAAAGTGAATTCGACAGCATGGTCGCATGGTGCGGCGACAAGGGTTACGACATGACCATCATCGAGGTCATGCCGATGGGCGACATTGGACCCGATCGCCTGGAACAATACCTGCCGCTATCCTTGGTGCGCGCGCGGCTGGCGAAGACCTGGACATTGGAAGAGTCCGATTATCGCAGCGGCGGTCCGGCCCGATACGTCACGGTCAAGGAAACCGGCCGCAAGATCGGCTTCATCACGCCGCTCACCCATAATTTCTGCGAATCGTGCAACCGTGTCCGCCTGACCTGCACCGGGGTTCTTTACATGTGTCTCGGCCAGAACGACGCGGCGGATTTGCGGACGCCCATGCGCGAGGGTTTCAACGACGACCAGTTGGATGGAGCAATCCGCGAAGCGATCACCCGCAAGCCGAAGGGTCATGATTTCGTGATCGACCGGCGTCATCGCGGTCCGGCCGTCCCCCGACATATGAGCCTGACCGGCGGCTGAGGCCGCCATTTCGTCGGATCAAGGCGGGCCAAGTGGTCCGCCTTTGTCTTCTAGCCGCGGCTGCCCGCGGCATTTTGCCGGGACATCGAGCGGGTTATACTCGCCTCGGATGGACCCGCGGCTCGGCACCCAATTCCCGGCATGAAATACGACAAGATCGCCCTGGTCGCATCACCATCGGCAGAGGCCCAGCGCGCATTGGCGGGGCTGCGGAAGCGTTTCGGCGGCGTTTTGCCGCGTCAGGCCGATCTCATCGTCGCGATCGGCGGCGATGGGTTCATGTTGGATACGCTGCACCGCTTCATCGATCGCGGCATACCGATCTATGGCCTGCATCGCGGGACCGTGGGTTTTCTGATGAACCGCGATTCGAGCCGCTCGCTGGAGCAGCGGATCGAAACCGCCGTGCCCACCATTCTACATCCCCTGCGGATGAAGGCTCGAACGCGGGGCCGCACCTTGAAACAAGCCCTTGCCATCAACGAGGTGTCGCTTTTGCGTCAATCGCGCCTCGCCGCAAAAATACGCGTCACGGTGGACGGCAAGGAGCGGCTTTCCGAGTTGGTTTGCGATGGGGCCTTGGTCGCGACGCCGGCGGGAAGCACCGCCTATAACCTTTCCGCGCACGGTCCCATCATTCCGATCGGCGCCGGCATCCTGGCCTTGACGCCGATCAGCGCCTTCCGTCCCCGTCTCTGGCGCGGCGCGCTGCTGCCGCATACGGCCGTGGTGTCGTTTCATGTCCTGGAGCCGACATCGCGCCCGGTCAGCGCCACAGCCGACCATACCGAAGTCCGCGATGTGCTCGACGTCGAAATTTCGGAGGCGCGGGACGTCTCCCTGACGTTGCTCTTCGATCCGGAACACAATCTCGAGGAGCGAATCCTGAACGAGCAGTTCCGAGCGTGAACCGGGCGGTCCGGCCGTGATCGAAACGGACGAACCCGTCGCGATCGCTCCGCCCGACCTCGCGGAATATCGGCACGGCCCGTTTGGCGTCGACTTTGTTCAGCACTTCGACAGCGGTTCTCCCGGACCGCATGTCTTGGTTTGCGCGCTCGTTCACGGCAATGAATATTGCGGGGCCGTGGCGCTGGACCAATGGCTGCGCGCGCCGCCGAATTTGCGGGCCGGGCGGGTGACGGCCGCCTTCGTCAACATGGCCGCCTTCGGGCAATTCACCGCCGGCGATCCCCATGCATCGCGGTTCCTCGACGAGGATTTCAATCGCCTGTGGACGCCGGAAGTGCTGGACGGGCCCCGATCGAGCCGCGAACTGACGCGCGCGCGGGACCTTCGCCGCTTGGTCGATGAGGCGGATTTCCTGCTCGATCTTCATTCCATGCAATATTCCTCGCCGCCTCTCCTGATGTGCGGTCCCCTCGAAAAGGGACGGCATCTGGCGTTCGCGCTCGGCCTGCCTTATGACGTGATCGCCGATGCCGGACATCGCGCGGGGCGCCGCCTGCGGGATTACGGCGGCTTCGGCGCCCGGCCAGCCCGAAGAACGCCTTGCTCGTCGAATGCGGTCAGCACTGGGCAAAGGACAGCGTCATTGTCGCAGGCGCCGTCCTGCGGCGGTTTCTCGCGCATCTTGGCCTGACCGATGGGGGCCGCGCCCCGCTGGCGCGCGCCCTCGCCTGATCAAGGTGACGGAGGTCGTGACCGCCGCCACCGACGATTTCCACTTCGTCTTGCCCTGCACCGGCATGGAGGTCATCGCCCGCGCCGGAACCGCAATCGCCCGGGATGGCGGGCGGGCCATCAACACGCCGCATGACGACTGTGTTTTGGTCATGCCGTCGCGGCGTCCGCGCAACGGGCAAACGGCGGTGCGCTTCGGCCGAATCTCGCCCTGATCCGGCGGTAGTAGCGTCCGCCTCCGGCATGCCGTATGAACAACGGTCGATGACCTCGCCCGCCCAGCTTTTTAATCAGGCTTTCAGCCTGCACCAATCCGGTCGGCTCGCCGACGCCGCGCGCCTCTATCTCGCGATCCTCGAGCGGCAGCCGACCAATGCCAAGGCCTCCCACATGTTGGGCGTCATTGCCCTGCAACAGGGCGATACCGCGACCGCAATCAGGCGGATCTCGATCGCGGTCGCGGTCGAGGTCCGCAATCCCGACGCCCATTTCAATTTGGGCGAGGCGTTGAGGATGGCGGGCCGCCTGCCCGAAGCGGCGGTCAACCTGCGCCGGGCGGTGAGTCTCCGTCCCAAATTCGGCGGGGCGCACCACTCCCTGGCGATGGCACTCGACGCTTCGGGCCGGACCGCCGATGCTTTGCCGCATTACCGACAAGCCGTCGACCTCGATCCCAAGAACGCGACTGCCTTTAACAATCTGGGGGTAGCTTCGCAGCGTCTGGGGTATCCCGACCAAGCGCTGACCGCCTTCCAGCGTGCCGTGGCTCTAAACCCCGACTATGCCGACGCCCACATCAATCTCGCCAGCACGCTGAAGCTCGTGGGCCGTGTCGACGAGGCGCTTGCCGGCCTCCAGGGCGCGGCGTTGCGTTGGCCAAACCGGCCCAACGTCCACTACAACCTGGGTGTTGCGCTTGAGGCCCTGGATCGATTGGACGAGGCCGCGGCCAGCTATCTGCGCGCCACCGAGCTTGCCCCCGGCCATGCCAATGCCATCAACAATCTCGGTCTCGTCCGCGAACATCAGGGGCGGCTCACGGAAGCACTGACGATCTATGATCGCGCCATCGCGCTCGCCCCCACGATGGCGCCGGCTCATTACAATCGTGCCAATGACTTGCGTAAGCTGGGCCGTTACGGCGAGGCCGTGGACGCTTTTTCTCGCGCCATAGAATTGGCTCCGAAATATCGGGAGGCCTATTTCAACCGGGCGCTGGCCCGACTCACCCTCGGCGATTTCCAGCGGGGTTGGGTGGATTATTTGTATCGCGATCCGTCGCGGACTCCCGATCGGTTTCCCGCGGAGAAGCTGCCGGCGGATCTTCTTGGCCGGACAGTGTTGTTGCGGCGGGAACAGGGGATCGGCGACGAAGTTTTCTTCCTGCGCTTTGCACCCATCGTGGCGGCGCGTGGCGCCCGTGTGGTCGCGCAATGTGATCCGCGCCTGGTCGACATGGTCCGCCGCATGCCAGGGATCGCGGGCGCGGTTCCGACCAAGGAACCGGACCCGCCGTTCGATCAAATGGTGTGGCTCGCGGATTTGCCGTTCCTTCTGGGCATCGATACACCGGCGGATTTGCCGGCGCCGGCGTCGATCGCGGTCTTGCCGGAGCGCCGCGCCCGGATGGAGGAACGTCTGGCGGCGTTGGGCGGGCCGCCTTATATCGGCGTGACCTGGCGGGCGGGCACGATCGAACACGGACGTTTCGACAAATCCGTGCCGGCGGCAGAATTGGCGACGGCGGTCAAATCGGTGCCCGCGACGATCGTGATGCTGCAACGCAAGCCCGAACCCGGCGAGCTCGCGGCGTTCGATGCCGGCCTCGGCCGCCCGGCGGGCGATCTCACCGGCGTCAACGACGATGTTGAGGACATGTTGGCGCTGGTCAGCCTGATCGACGACTACGTCACGGTGAGTAACGCCAATGTGCACTTTCGCGCGGCGGTGGGCAGGCCCTGCCGGTTGCTGCTCCCGACGCCGCCAGAATTCCGGTGGATGGCCGATGGTCCCCGTTCGCCATGGTTCCCGGGTTTTCCGCTGTATCGTCAAGGCGCCGATGGCGGCTGGTCGGGCGCCCTGGCCGCGGTTGTAAACGACCTTCGGCGGGCCTTTGCGGGGCGTTCTTGAGCGGAGGTGGCGCGACGTTGTCAAGGCATGGCGCCGAGAGTGTTATTCTTCTACAATACGATCAATAAACGCGCGTCGGTATGCGCGTGAGGGGGAATGGGATGGTCCCACATTTGCTTGACCGCCGGCATGCCGGGCGCAGGTTGAAACCCGAAGGAGATTTGCAATGAAACGGAAACCCACGTCAAAGGCGAAAAGCCGCAGAGCAGCGGCCGCGAGTGCGCCCGCGCCAACCGCATCGAGCGGCGCGGCAAAAACCGCGACCGCTGGCTGGCCGCCGATGAACCCGACCGAAATGTTCAACCCGATGAAGGCCATCAAGGGTCTGACCGATCAGATGAACAATGGCGGCATGGGTGTGGCGACGCGTTACGGCAAGACCATCGCCGAAGGTTACAAGGATCTCGGCGACGAGCTGGCTACTTTCACCCAGACCTCGCTGGAAAAGCAGATGAAGAACGCCACCACCTTGATGACGTGCAAATCGGTGACCGAGGCGCTCACCAAGCAGTCGGAAATGGCAAAGAGCGCCTATGACGATCTGATGGCAGCTTATGCCAAGCTATCGGAAATGTCGATGAAGCTGGCGCAAACGGCCATGTCCGAAGTGGGGCAGGGCAAGAAATCCGGCGGCGACTGAAGGGTCGCGCTGACGGATACGGGGCAGATTTGCGGCGGCCTAAGGGCTGCTGCAACCCCTTGGGTGGGAGTGGCCGCGCTCGCCCCCGGCCCCGGGACGGCTAATCCTCGATCGGTTCATCGCCAAGCGATCGCATCAGATCTGCGACCGCCGCCGCCGCGGCTTGCGCCCGGGCCGGATCGGTACTGCGGATGACGATGGAGAGGCCGAAGCGGCGGTCGCGAAAAAACGGATAACTGCCGATTTCGAGATCGGGAAATCGCTCCTGGATGGCGGTGAGTCCCGGCGCGATCGGGCCTTCCGTCAGGCGGCAGCTTAATGTTCGCGACAACATGGGCGCGCCGGTTCTCAGCCGGTGTTTGGCGCCGTCGAACATCGCCTGCATGATTGCCGGCACTCCCGCCAAAACAAGGACGTTGCCGATTTGGAAACCCGGCACCGTGCTGACCGGGTTGTCGATCAGGATCGCGCCCTGCGGCATATCCGCCATCTTCAGGCGCGGCGGCGTCAAGTCAGCCGGATTGGAATAATGTTGCCGGAGCCGGGCCACGGCACCGGGATTGCTTAGAAGTGGCACGCCGAAGGCCTTGGCGATCGCCGCCGAAGTGATGTCATCATGTGTCGGACCGATGCCGCCGGTGGTGATGACATAGTCGAACGCGGCGCGGCACTGGTTGACGGTAGCGACGATGACCGCCTCGACATCGGGTATGATGCGGGCCTCGAGCAGGCGGATGCCGCTCGCGCCGAGCCCCTTGGCCAGGTAGTTGAGATTGGTGTCCTGGGTGCGTCCGGACAGGATTTCGTTCCCGATGATGACGGCGCAGGCGGTAACGACGGCGGTCTTGGTCATGGCTGGCGTGCCTTGTCGGGTTGAGGCAAACTGCCTGTTCGAATTATCGGGGACCGATATGAATCGCAAGCAACGCCGTCGCAGCGAGGCCAAGGGCGCGCGCGGGATCACCGCGCCGGCGTCGGCCGCGACGGAGGAATTTTCCGCCGCCGACGCGTTTGCCCTTCTTCTCAGCCCGCGCGATCGCTACCACCCGCAAGACGGAACGTCGCCGTCCCAGGGTTATGTTTTCGACAGCATCTATGCCGCCACGCGCCGCCGTTTCGGTGGCGCCCCGAGCCTGCCGCGCCTGCTCGATACCGTGCGCGAGGCCCAGGTTTTTTCCGAAAAGGCGTGGGCCAGCGCGCGGGCGCGGCCCGGCGCCTTGCCGGAAGGGCAGATTGCCTGCCGCAAGGGTTGTTCCTGGTGCTGCCATCAGCAGGTGAGCGTCAGCGTCGCCGAAGCCATCGCCATCGCCGATCATGTAAGCCGGCGTTTCGCGCCCGACCGGCTCGCGGCGCTGCGGACGCGGCTCGACGCGCTCGACCAACGCACCGCGGGTCTTGGGCCCACGGACTATGCAAGGACAGCGTCGCCCTGCGCCTTTCTCGAAGAGGGTTCCTGCTCGATTCATACGGTGCGGCCTTTTCGCTGCCGCGCCTATCATTCCACCGATGCGGATTATTGCCACTGGAAACTTGACCATCCGGAAGAGGCCGCCGCCGAACGCCGAGAGCGCCGCGTGCGGCCGGTCTATCCCGGCGAGCCGGTGCGGATTTTCGACGGCGCGCTGCGCGGAATGGCCACCGCCATCCGCGATTCCGGCTTTCCGGGTGGCGCCCACTTCCTCACCGGCGCGGTCAGGATCGCGCTCAACCAGCCGGACGCCGGGGCGCGCTGGCTGAAAGGCGCCGCGGTCTTTGCCCCGGCGCTGATCCCGCCGGACATCCTGGCAGCCGAAATGGCCTCGGCGACCCCGTCGATGGTTCATGCCCCCGGCAACGCCGGGTCGGAAGGCCGACATTCTGATTTTCAGGAGACTTCGTTGCCGACATGATGAACGACCTCAAGCTCGTCGATCGTTTCCAAGCGGAAGAAAGCGGCATCAAGCTGCACGGCCCGGAAGAATTTGACGCCATGCGGCGCGCGGGGCGGCTTGCCGCCGAAGTGCTGGATTACATCACGCCCCACGTCGTGCCCGGCGTGGCGACCGGGGAGCTTGACCGGCTGTGTCACCGCTACATCATCGACCATGGCGCGATTCCGGCGCCGCTTGGCTATCGCGGCTTTCCGAAATCGATCTGCACCTCGGTCAACCATGTTGTGTGCCACGGCATTCCGGGGGACAAGAAACTCCAGGACGGCGACATCGTGAATATCGACGTAACCGTCATTCTCGATGGTTGGCACGGCGATACCAGCCGCATGTACTTCGTCGGCGAGCCCAGTCTGAAAGCCCGGCGCCTGGTCGAGGTCACCTATGAATCGATGATGCGCGGCATCGCCGCGGTGCGGCCGGGCGCCACGCTCGGCGACATCGGTCACGCGATCCAGACCTATGCCGAGGGCAATCGGTTCAGCGTCGTGCGCGATTTCTGCGGCCACGGCCTCGGCCGCGTTTTCCATGACGCGCCCAGTATTCTGCATTACGGCCGCGCCGGTCACGGGGCGCGCCTGTGCGAAGGCATGTTCTTCACCATCGAGCCCATGATCAACGCCGGTCGCTGGGAGGTCACGCTGCTCGGCGATGGCTGGACCGCGGTGACCAAGGATCGCTCCCTTTCCGCGCAATTCGAGCACAGTGTCGGCGTGACTGCGGATGGGTGTGAAATCTTCACGCAATCGCCCACCGGGCGCCTCCGACCGCCCTATGGCTGAGGACGAGCCTAACGCCAAGCGCCATTATCTTGGGCATCGCGAGAGGCTGCGCGAACGTTTCCTGAAAGCCGCCGACGGCCTGCCCGATTACGAAATCCTGGAACTGCTGCTGTGCCTCGCGCAACCGCGCGGCGACGTAAAGCCGCTCGCCAAGCGGCTCATCGACCGCTTCGGCGGCTTCGCCGCGACGATCAGCGCGACGCCCGAGGACCTGGCCAAGGTTCGCGGGATCGGCGCGGCGTCGATCGCCGCCCTCAAGCTGGCGCGCGAGGCCGCCCTGCGCCTCGCCCGCGCCGAGGTGTCGAACCGGCCGGTCATCGGTTCCTGGCAGAAACTCGTCGATTACTGTCGCGCGACCATGGCCCATGCGGGCAACGAGGAATTCCGGCTGCTGTTCCTCGATCGCAAGAACGCTCTCATCGCCGACGAATTGCAGCAGCGGGGTACGGTCGACCACACGCCTGTCTATCCGCGCGAAGTCGTCAAGCGCGCGCTCGAACTCCGTGCCTCCGCGCTGATCATGGTGCATAACCATCCGAGCGGCGATCCCGCGCCGTCGCCGGCCGATATCGAAATGACACGCGAGGTCGCGCGGGCGCCCGCCGCCGTCGGCATCAGCCTGCACGATCACCTGATCGTCGCCCGCGAAGGCCACGCCAGCCTGAAGGCGCTGGGGCATCTGTAGCGCTGGGCCACGACTTTGCCGTATCGTCGGCGGTCATGAGCGGTGAGTCGCGAACATTGGTTCTGACCGGGGCCAGCCGGGGCATCGGGCACGCCACGGTGCGCCGATTCACCGAGTCCGGATGGCGGGCCGTGACGTGTTCGCGCGAGGCGGTGCCGCTGGAAGACCGACGCGACCCCAATTGGTCGCATCACATCATGGCCGATCTCGCCGATCCGGCGCAGCGCGACCGGTTCGTCGCCGAGGCCAATCGCGCCCTCGATGGCGCGCCGCTCCACGCCCTGGTGAACAATGCCGGTGTTTCGCTCAAGACGCCGTTCAAGGAGAGGCTGGGCTGCCTCAATGGCGATCTTATGGCGTGGCGGGCGGTGTTCGAGCTCAATTTCTTCGCGCCGCTCGTGCTCGCCCGCGGATTCGCGGCCGCGCTGCACAAGGGCAAAGGCGCGATCGTCAACGTCACCTCCATCGCCGGCCACGCCGTGCACCCCTTCGCCGGATCGGCGTACAGCAGCTCCAAGGCGGCGCTCTCCGCGCTGACGCGGGAAATGGCGGTCGAATTCGCCGAGCTTGGCGTGCGTGTCAACGCCGTGGCGCCGGGCGAAATTCAGACGGCGATGTTGTCACCGGAAACCGAGGAGCTGATTCCGCGCATCCCGCTGCATCGGCTGGGGCAGCCCGCCGATGTCGCCGCGACGATTTTCTACCTCTGCACAGCCGAATCGAGCTACGTCACGGGAACCGAAATCTTCGTGACCGGCGGTCAGCATTTGTTCTAGGCCCGAGGGGCTACAACCGGGGATAGCTGTTGCCGGCGCGGCCCGGTGAATACACCTTGCCTCGTCGCTGGCGGCGGGCGAGGATAGTGACGATTCCCGTGACGGCGCCATAACCATGACCGCCGTTTTGTTGAGACTGCCGGAAAAGCTTCGCATCCTGGTCGTCGATGATGAGCCCGATGTCCACTCCGTCACGCGACTGAGCCTAAAAGGGATAAAATATGGCGGTCGCTCGGTCGAATTCCTGAACGCCGCCAGCGGCAAGGATGCGGTGGCGATGGTACGGGCGAACCCCGACATCGCCGTCCTCCTCCTCGACGTCGTGATGGAGTCCGACACGGCGGGTCTGGACGCCTGCCGCGCGATTCGCGAGGACGTTGGCAACCGCTCCGTGCGCATCCTGTTGCGCACCGGCCAGCCCGGTCAGGCGCCCGAGCGGCAGACGATCGATAGTTATGACCTCGATGGTTATCTGCCCAAGACCGAGCTGACCTCCACCCGGCTGTACTCGGCCGTGCGCACGGCGCTCAAGGCTTGGGAGGAGCTCGTCCAGCTCGAACGCCATCGGCGCTACCTCTCGGTAATTCATGAGCGCACGATGGCGCTTCATTCCTACGATCCGATCGCCAAGCAATTGTCGATGATCCTGCAGGCCGCCCTGGAGGTTTGCCCGGCTCGGCTGGGTGTGCTCGCGATCGAGACTTTCCAGCAACAGGGCAATCCGGAGCGGCAGACGTCATCTTCCGCAAGGAAATCGAATACATGGCGGAGCGTTACCGCATGTTTTCGTCGGTCGTGCTGAGCGAAACCCGCGGCCACACCGGCGAATGGCCGGGAGTCACCGGCCGCATCAGCCGGCCGATGATGGAGATGATCTCGCCCGATTTGCATGAACGCACGATCTATATGTGTGGCCCGGACGGGTTCATGAAGGCGGTGCAGGGGATTCTCGCGGAGCTGAAATTCGATCTGTCGCGGCTGCACACCGAATCCTTCGGCGGGGTACGCACCTCGGTGGCCGAAAAAGCGGCGCCTCGGCCGAGGAGGCCGCCGGCTACGTTCTGACCTGCGTAGCCAAGCCCAAGGGCGATTGCACCATCGACATTTGACGGTGGAGCGGTCCTAGAGTTTCGCGCGCAGCTCGTTGAGCCAGGCAAGACGCGATTCCGCGTGGCGGAGATCCTGGTCCAGCCAACCGGCGAAGAGGGGGGTTTCCGGCTGCTTGCCGAGATCGGCAAGACGGCCGCGTTCAGCCTCGGCGATTTCGATCAGGGTGTCGATCTGCGCGCGGCGCTCCTCGGGCGGAAGCAGGTCGAGGAAGCGAAGTTTCAGCGCCACGACAACTTTGCTGACGTCGTTGATCGGCGCCCGCACGCGCGAGGTGAGCAGGCGGATTAACTCGGCGCGGCCGGAATCGGTAAGCCGAAGCGGCGCGGATTCGGCGCCGCCGGCATTCTCCAGTTCGATCAGGCCTTCAAGCCGCAGAAGTTGAAGCGACGTGCCCATGAGGTCCAGGGAAGGACCGATCAGCCGGCTGATAAAGCGGCGCACCGATACGGCCAACTCGCCATAGGTGACCGGAGCCTCCGCGAGCAGGCCGAGCGCCGCCAAGCGGACGGCTTCTGTCGGAATTAATGAGCGATCGCTGAACATCCGAGAATAATTCCTAGCCGCATATCATGAGCCGAAATCGCGATATCGTCCATCGCGGTTTCAGGCCGCTTCCCGTCGTATCTCGAGCCGGTCCCAGACCTCGCGCAAGGCAGCCACCAATCGGTCCATGTCGGCGTCGCTGTGAACCGGATTGGGCGTGATGCGAAGCCTTTCTGTCCCGCGCGGCACGGTCGGGTAATTGATCGGTTGAATGTAGATGCGATGACGTTGCAGCAACTCGTCGCTCGCCTGTTTGCACAGCCTTGGATCGGCGACCAAGACCGGCACGATGTGGCTGACCGTGGGCATGACCGGCAGGCCCGCCTGGGTTAGCAGACGTTTGAGGCGTGCGGCACGCTCCTGATGACGCTCGCGCTCGGCCGTGCTCGATCGGAGATGCCGGATGCTGGCCAGCGCCCCCGCGGCGATAACCGGCGGCACCGCGGTGGAAAAGATAAAGCCTGGGGCGTAGCAGCGCACGGTGTCGACGACGGTAGCCGACGCCGCGATATAGCCGCCCACGACGCCGAAACCCTTGGCGAGGGTTCCCTGGATGATGGTGACACGATCCATCACACCGTCGCGCTCGGCGACGCCGGCGCCGCGCGGCCCGTACAGGCCCACGGCATGGACCTCGTCAAGATAGGTGATCGCGCCAAAGCGGTCGGCCACATCGCAATATGCGGAGATGGGCGCGATGTCGCCCTCCATCGAATAGACCGACTCGAAAACGATGATCTTAGGTCTGGCCGCGTCGACCTGCCGGATGAGGCGTTCGAGGTCGGCGACATCATTGTGCTTGAAGATGTGTTTTTCGGCTCCGCTATGCCGGATCCCGTGGATCATGGACGCGTGGTTGAGCTCATCGGAAAAGACCACGCAATTGGGCAGAATCCGCGCCAAGGTGCTCAATGTGGCTTCGTTCGCGGAATAACCCGAGGTGAAGAGGAGGGCGCCTTCCTTGCCGTGCAGCTCGGCCAGTTCCTTCTCGAGCACCACATGATAATGGTTGGTCCCCGAGATGTTGCGCGTACCGCCGGCGCCGGCACCAGCGGTCTTGAGCGCCTCGGCCATCGCCGCCAACACCTTGGGATGCTGGCCCATCGACAAATAGTCGTTGCTGCACCATACGGTGACCTCGAAATCCCCGTTGGGGCCACGATAGGTGGCCTGCGGGAACTTGCCCGCATGACGTTCCAAATCGGCGAAGATCCGATAGCGGCCCTCGGCCTTGAGTTTGGCGATCGAATCCGCGAAGTGTCGTTCGTAGTTGATCATTTGCCACATCGCACGGGGCGAAGTCCTTTGCTCGGGCACAAGAACCGAGCTTAACCAACTATTGCGGACCCTTCAAACCTTTGGTCGCAGGGTCAAATCGTCGCAAGGCCGCGTTCGCGCACCATCGCGGCCGTATCGTCCAAGGCCAGCCCAAGCCGGCGCAGCAATTCCTCGATCTGCGCGTCATTCACGATCAAGGGCGGGCACACCGCGATCGTGTCCCCACTCAGTGCGCGGAGGATCAGCCCATGAACCTCGGCGCGTTTGGCGCAAAAGGCGCCGACCCCCGCGGCGGGATCGAACGCCAGGCGCTTCTTGCCGTCCCTCATGAGCTGGAGGGCGCCGATCAGCCCGATTCCGCGCGCTTCACCCACAACGGGGTGGTCGCCGAGCCGGCGCAGACCGTCCTGAAGGCGCGGGGACACCTCGCGGACGTGATCGACGATGCGGCGTTCCCCGTAAATCTTGAGCGTCTCGTTGGCGACGGCGCAGCAAACCGGGTGTCCGCCATAGGTGAAGCCATGGCCGAACATGCCGATTTTCTCGCTCTCCGCGATCATCGCCCGGCGGATCGGCTCCGACACCATCAAGGCGGCGATGGGCAGATAGGCCGCCGACAGGGCCTTGGCGACCGTGATCATGTCGGGCTTCAGATCGAAGGTCTGGCAGCCGAACATGTTGCCGGTGCGGCCAAAGCCGCAGATGACCTCGTCGGCGAGGAACAGGATGTCGTATTTCCGCAGGATCGGCTGAATCTTCGCGAAATAGGTGCGTGGTGGTACTAGGACTCCGCCCGCGCCCATCACCGGCTCGGCAAAAAAGGCGGCGACGGTTTCGGGGCCTTCGGCCAGGATCAATTGCTCCAGATTGGCGGCGAGGCGCGTGGCGAAATCCTCCTCGCTCTCTCCATCCCGGGCGAAGCCGTAATGGTGTGGGCAATCGGTGTGCAGCATGCCCGCGATCGGCAAATCGAAATCGCGGTGATTGTTGGGAAGTCCGGTCAGACTCGCCGTGGCGACGGTAACGCCGTGATAACCCTTGGTGCGGGCAACGATCTTTTTCTTGCGCGGTCGGCCGAGGGCATTGTTGTAATACCAGACCAGCTTGATCGCGGTATCAACCGCCTCGGAACCCGAATCGGCGAAAAACACGCGCGCCATCGGCACTGGCGCCAAAGCCAGCAGCCGCTCGGCGAGTTCAATGGCGGCGTCGTGCGATTTGCCGCCGAAAGAATGGTAGAAGGGAAGTTGCCGCAACTGGCGCGTGGCGGCCTCGATCAGGCGCTCTTCATCGAAGCCGAGCGAGACGCACCACAGCCCGGCCAGGCCCTCGATATATTCCTTCCCGGCATCGTCATAGACGTGGATTCCCTTGCCGCGGGTGATGACGAGGGGGCCGTCGCGCTCATGCAGCTTCAGGTTCGTATAGGGATGAATCAGGCTGGCGATGTCGCGGCTGGCCAGCGAGTTGCCACGGTGAGTCGACATCGGCATCCCTCCTTATGCCGCCCAGGTTCGGTAAATGCGCGCGGCGCGGCGGAATTCGACGATCCGGTGGTTGTTGGTGTCGGCCATCAGCAGCCGGTCGGCGCCATCGGCAACGACGCCGGCCGGTTCGCCGAAGGGCAGGCACACTGGATCGGCGCCGGCGAAGCCGTCATCGAAATCCGAAACTCGCTTTGCTCCGAGGTGGAGGCTGCGAAGGCGGCCATTGTAACTGTCGGCGACGACGATCTCTCTTTCAGAGATGGTCAGGCCGAGCGGATGTTGCAGCCGGGCCTCGGAGAAGGCGCCGTTTTGAGCGCCGAAATCGAAAAGCCCGGTCCCGACCAGCGTCTCGACGTGCCTCTCGCCGCGCAGAGAAAGCCGCCTCACGGACGATGTCTCGCTATCCACGAAATACAGAAAATCATGGCGCGCATCGAGAGTCAGGCCGCTTGGCTGGGCGAGCGCGGCTTCTTCCGCCGGGCCGTCCACGATGCTCTCGGCACCCGACCCGGCGAGCAGACAAAGAACCCCGCCGCGCAAATCGATTTCGCCAAGCTGATGGCTTCCGGCATTGGCGAAAAACAAACGACCGGCGTCGATTTCAAGGTCCCAGGGTGATGCCAGGGCGACCTCCCGCCCCGGTGTCCGTCGCTGGGCAGACCGGGACCGCGCGCTCCCGTGCCCGCCAGAGTGGTTACTGTCCCGCTTTCCCGATCGATGCGCCGGATCGCGTGATTGCCGGTATCGGCGACGTAGATGGCTTCGGCATCGCCGACCAGTCCCTGGGGAGAATTAAAACGTGCCGTTAGCCGGGCGCCATCGACGAGGCCCGGTTCGCCAGAGCCGATGCGGTCGAGGTCACGACCTTGATCGCCCAAGAGCGCGATCTGATGGTGTCCGGAATCAGCAACCGCCCAAATCCGCTCGTTTCCCGGGAGGGATTTGATCTTGCCGGGAAAACGCAGCCTTGCCGGCGGGCCGGCCGGAAACGCCAACGGCAAGCGCGAAGGCCGCATCGCGCCGTGTTGCCGGTACTGCGCGATCAGGTCGCCGACCGCGGCAAGCAGGCGGTCGGCATCGGGCTCGCCGGAGTGCTGACCGACGACATAACCGGTGGGCGACACGAAAACCAGCGTCGGCCAGGCGCGCACGGCGTAACTTCGCCAAATTCGAAAATCGGCATCGCTCACCACCGGATGGCGGATGTCATAGCGGGCGACGGCCGCGGCAACATTCCCGGCGTTCCGCTCGGCGGCGAATTTGGGCGAATGGACGCCGATCACCGCGACGTCCTCGGGGAAAGCCTCTTCGACACGGCGCAAACTCGGCAGCACCTGCATGCAGTTGATGCAACAGAACGTCCAGAAATCCAGGATGACGAGTTTGCCGCGCAGAGCCGCCAGCGTTAGCGGGTCCGAAACATTGAACCAATCGAGGCCGGGCAGGCCGATCTCCGGCGCATGAACCACGCCAGCGGGGATGTGGGGCCGGTCAGCTTCGTCCATAATTGTCGTCCATGCGCACGATGTCGTCATCGCCCAGATAGCCGCCGGACTGGACTTCGATCAGATTAAGCGGGCCGGGGCCCGGATTCTCCAGCCGGTGAACGACGCCCAGCGGGATATAGGTCGATTCGTTTTCGAGCAGCGTCAGTGTCGCGTCGCCCCGGGTGACACGGGCGGTTCCGTTGACGACCACCCAATGTTCGGCGCGATGGGCATGTTTTTGCAAAGACAGGCGCGCGCCGGGTTTCACCGAAAGGCGTTTGACCTGGTAGCGGTCGCCGGAGTCGATGGTCTGGAAGCTGCCCCATGGCCGATGCACCCAGGCATGGTTCATCGGCTCGCTGCGGCCGGATGCCTTTAGTCTTTCGACAATGCCGCGGACCTCCTGGGCGCGATCCATCGCGGCCACCAAGACGACATCGTCAGTGGCCACGACGATCAAGTCCTCCACACCCAGGGCGCAGACCAGGCGCCCTTCGCCGCGCACATAGGATCGGCGCACGGCGTGGATGGCGACATCGCCGGCCAACACGTTTTCCGCCTCGTCTTTATCGCCGATGTCCCACAGGGAGGACCAGGAACCCACGTCGCTCCAGCCGATATCGATGGGAATGACGGCGGCGGAGTCGGTGTGTTCCATCACCGCATGGTCAATGGACCGCGCCGGAGCGGCGGCGAAATCCTCGGCGCCCAGACGCAGAAAATCAAGGTCGTGTTGTCCCTTCGCAACGGCCCGGCGGCAGGCGGCAAACATCTCCGGCTCGAGCCGGTCTGCTTCCTCGAGAAAACGGCGGGCGGAAAACATGAACATGCCGCTGTTCCAATACCAGCCGCCCTCGGCCAGAAAGGCGGCCGCGCGCGCCGCATCCGGCTTCTCGACAAATCGATCGACGCGATAACATCCCTTGGCTCCGTCGAGCGCCGCGCCGAGATGGATATATCCGTAGCCGGTCTCGGCCTTGGACGGCTGGGCGCCAAATGTGACAAGCATGCCGCTGCGTGCGACAGAAGCGGCCAGCTTGAGCGCAAGGTGAAAGCCGCGGACGTCGCGGACCAGATGATCGGACGGCAACACCAGCATCAGCGCGTCGGGATCGGACTCGGCCAGAATGAGCGCGGCGACGATGGCCGCCGGAGCGGTGTTGCGGGCCAACGGCTCCAACACGATTTCACACGGTTTGGCCGCGATGCGCTGGAGCTGCTCGGCGATGACGAAGCGATGGTCGTTGTTGCAAACGATCAGCGGCGGCGCGAATTCGGCGCCGAACACCCGGCGCACGGTCTCCTGCAGCAGGCTGTCCGCCGACGCCAGGGGCAGAAGCTGCTTCGGGAAACTCTCGCGCGACATCGGCCACAGGCGCGTTCCCGAGCCGCCGGATAGGATGACCGGGTGAATGCGCTGGGTGCTGGAGGATGCGGGCTCGGCCATGGCCGCCTTGCTATCCCATTTCCGGTGGAGGCGCCAACCCTTGGATTGGCGCCATCTCGCGCGGCATCGTCATCGCCCAGCCGAGCGTGGATCGAGACTGTCGCGGAGGCGGTCGCCGAGGAGGTTGCAATTGGCGACCACGATCAAGATAAGAACACCCGGATAGATCGCCAGCGCGGGTGCGCTCCAGATCGTTTCCTGGGCGTGGGTCAACATGTTGCCCCAGCTTGCGATCGGAGGCTGGATGCCGAGCCCAAGGAAACTGAGCACCGATTCAAACAGGATGACATTGCCGACGGACAAAGTCGCGGCGACGATGATCGGCGTCAACGCGTTGGGGAAGATGTGAACGAACATGACGCGAAGCGATCCCGCTCCTTGGCCGATGGCGGCCAACACGAATTCGCGTTCGCGCAACGCGAGCGTTTCGCCCCGCACGAGCCTGGCGACCGTCGTCCAGCTTGCCAGCCCGGTGATAATAACGATGCGGTAAAGACTGACGTCCTCGGATTGCGCGATCGCCGCCGGCACACCCAATTTGGTCAGGTCGACCGCCGCCAACACAATGAGAAGCGGCAGCAGCGGCAGGGCTATCACCGAATCCGTCAGCCGCATCAGGAAGGCATCGAGTTTGCCGCCGAAATAACCCGCCAGCAGCCCGATCACGGTGCCGATCGCCGTGGCCATCAGGGCCGCGACCAGGCCAACCGAAAGCGACACCCGCCCGCCGCGCAGCAATCGGGCGACAAGGTCGCGGCCGAGTTCGTCCGTGCCCAGCGGGTGGGTGAAGGAAGGCTGGCCGTATCGTTGGCTCAAATCGACCCCATTGGGATCGATACCCCACGCCGCCTCGTAGATCGGCGCGCAAAGCGCCAGAGCGGCAAGCAATACCAAAACCCCGCCCGGAAGAAGCCGGCCCGCCCGCGAGCGCATGGTCATGTTCCGGCCCGACCGGCCGCCAGGCTGATCCGCGGATCGAGCCAGGCATAACCGAGATCGGCGGCGAAATTTCCCGCCAACGTCGTCAGTGTCGCGAAAAGAAGAGTTACGAGAGCCAAATTGAAGTCATTGGCCATGATCGCGTCATAGATCGCCTTCCCCATCCCCGGATAGGCGAACATCGTCTCGGTGATCAGCGCACCCGAAAAAAGCGCGCCGAAATCCAAGGCGATGACCGTTATGACCGGAATCAGCGCGTTGCGCAGTCCGTGGCGCAGCACGATGCGCATTTCGGACGCGCCCTTGGATCGCGCCGTGCGGATGAAGTCCTGGCCCAGCGTTTCGATCATCGCCGCGCGCATATACCGCGTGTAGCCGCCCGCCGATGCGAGGGATAACGTGGCCACGGGCAGAATCAGATGGCGCAGCCGCTCGGCCAGGCCAGTATCCGCCCCGACGGGCATGCCGCTGGCTGGCAACACGCCGAGCACGACGGCGAAAAGCATGATCAGGAGCAACGCGAGCCAGAAGGTCGGCGTCGAAATCGAGATGAAGCTCAGGTAGCCGATCAGGTCGTCTATCCAGGATCGCGGATGAAGCGCCGCGTAAAGCCCGGCTCCGAGGCCGACGATCAGGGCGACCGCCAGCGCTGTGATCAAAAGGACCAGGGTGTTCACGAGCCGCGGGCCGACCAGTTCGAGGACAGGGCGGGCAAAGGCGCGGGAATAGCCGAAATCGCCCTGAACCGCCGCGGTCAACCAATTGAGGTAGCGTTCGAGTATCGGGCGGTCCAGGCCATACAAGGCGCGTAGCCGCTGCCCGTCGGCCGTCGTTAGTTTGGGGTTCGAGGCGATCATCAAATCGATGGGATCGCCCGGCATCAATCCGATGAGGCCATATACGACGAAGGACATGAGCAGGAGGACGATCAGCCCTTCGATGGCGCGGGTGACGGCGAAGCGGGTCATTGGCCCATCAGTCCGGAAAATGGCAGGCGGCCAGCGTGGCGCCCTTGGCGCCTGGCGACGTCAGCTCTGGTATCGCCTCCTTGCACAGGGCCTGCGCCTTTGGACATCGCGGGTGATACGGACAGCCGGATGGCAATGAGGTGGCGCTAGGCGGCTCCCCTGGTTCAGACACAGCGGTGCCGCGGCCCCCGCCAAGCTGCGGAACGGCGTCCAGCAAGGCGCGCGTATAAGGATGGACGGGATGATGAAAGACCTCGTCGCGGCCGCCGAATTCGACGATACGCCCGGCATACATGACGGCGACGCGGTCGGCGATGGCGTCGGCGACCCCAATGTCATGGGTAATAAACAGATAGGAAAGGCCCCGCCGCTCTTTCATGTCGATCATGAGGTTGAGGACTTGGCTTTGAATTGAAGCGTCGAGAGACGATACGGGCTCATCGGCGATGACCAAAGCGGGATCACAGGCCAGCGCGCGGGCGATGGCGATGCGTTGGCACTGACCGCCGCTGAAGGCGTGGGGGTGACGATCGAGATCGCCGATGGCGATGCCAACGGCGGCGGCCAATTCAAGAGCGCGCTCGCGGCGGTCCCGGCTCGATCCGATCCCATGGATAACGAGCGGCTCGGCGATGATCCGCGCGACCGACAATCGCGGATTGAGCGAGGACAACGGATCCTGAAAGATAAGTCCGATATGCCGTCGGGCGGCCTTGAGGCCGCGGCGGCGCAGGCGGGTCATGTCCTGACCGCGGAAGCGCACCCGCCCCGCGGTCGGCCGGTGGAGCATGGCCGCGGCGCGAGCCACGGTCGTCTTTCCGCAGCCGGTTTCGCCGACGAGCGCCAAGGTCTCGCCGGCGCGGAGTTCGAAACTGACGCCATCCACCGCGCGCACGACGGTGCCGCGTCCAAGCCGAAACAAGCTGCGTTGGACCGGGAAATGTTTAACCAGGCCCTCGACGCTCAAGAGCGGCGCGCCATTCATGTGGCCGCCCGAAAGCAAGCGACCCAGTGATTTTTCCCCGATTCCCGAAGGGGTGGCTCCGCCGCGCGGCAATCATAAGCGGCTTGGGGGCACCGTGCTGCAAAGCCGCAGCCCGTGCGCACGGTTCGCATATCGGCGACCTGTCCGGGTATGGAGGGCAACTTCATCGGCGGCGAGCCGCGCGGGCGGCGGCCCTTGACCGGAACCGTATCGATGAGCGCCTGCGTATAGGGATGCGCGGGATGCCGGAAGAGTTCGTTCGTCGGGGCCTTTTCGACGATGCGGCCGGCATACATCACAACCACCTCGTCAGCCAAACGCGACACGACGGCGAGGTTGTGGCTGATGAACTGCATCGCCATGCCGGTGTCCGCGCGCAGTCCGTCGAGCAGATCGAGAATTTGGGCCTGTACGGTCACGTCCAGAGCCGTCGTCGGCTCATCGGCGAATAACAGCGCCGGGCGGCAGGCGAGCGCCATGGCGATGACCGCGCGTTGGCGCATACCGCCGGAAAGCTGGTGCGGATATTCGGCGATGCGCCGATCCGGGTCGGAAATGCCGACGCGCCGCAAAAGCGCGGCCGCTTCCTTGCGCGCTAGGCTCGGCGCGACCTGGTGATGGATGACCAACGTCTCGCCCACCTGGTCGCCGATCGGAACGACCGGGTTCAAGGCTGCCAGCGGGTCCTGAAAGATCATCGCCAGCCGGTCGCCGCGCAGGCGTCGCAGGGCGCCCGGGTCGAGCCGCACCAGATCGGCCCCGGCGAACAGGACTTGACCGGCGGTCACCGCTCCGGGCGGGGGAAGCAGGCCGAGGATCGCGAGCGCGGCGACCGACTTTCCGCAGCCGGATTCGCCGACGACGCCCAGAGTTTGCCCAGCCGCAATGCTGTAGGAAACGCCATCGACGGCTTTGAGTAGACCCCGTGTTGTGGGAAACGTGACCTCGAGGCCCTGCACCTCAAGGAGCATCCCAACACTGGTCATGCCTGCCGCCTCGTCTTCCGCGGTTGGCGCGGGGTCAAGCGAAGTCATCGAACCGGGATTCTCGGGCGAAGCGGACTATCGACCACGCCGCCCGCTGTCTAGCGGACCTTCCAGTTTTCGATCCAGAGCGTCGTCGAATATTGGTGGCCGGTGGGTTCGACACCGGTCAGCCATTTTGGAAATACGAAGGGATCGGCGCGGTAGTAGAGGGGCACGACCGGCAATTCCTCGGCATAAAGAGCCTGAATCCGTTGCCAGAGGGCGCGGCGCTTTTCGCGATTGAACTCAACTTCGATGCAGTCGATCAACTCATCGGCCAGCGCATTCTTGAACCCGGTGTTGTTCTGGCCGGCGAAGTTATTGGCGGCCGTCGGGATTTCGCTGGAATGCAGAGTGGAGCGGGGCACGTTCTCCGGCGAACTGATCCAGGCGAACATCGCCATGGCGCTGAATTTACGTTCGCGAACGGTCTGGCCGAAGAAGACACGCGCGGGTTCGTTCTTGATTATAATGTCGATGCCGATCCTCCGCCATTGGCTTTGCAGCACTTGCTCGACCAGTTCGCGTGTGCGGTTGCCGGCGGTCGTCATCAACTCAAAGCCCAGCCGTTCGCCGGCCGCGTTCATGCGAATGCCGTCGGGACCCATCTTCCAGCCGGCCGCGTCGAGTAGGGCGGCGGCCTTCGCCGGATCGTGGCTGTAACGCGGGATATCGGTCGTGGCCACCCAATCCAAGGGGCTGACGAAAGAATGCGCGACCGGCTGTTTGCCTTCGAAAAGCTGCTGGCTGATCGCTTCGCGGTCGGCGCCGAAAAGCAGGGCCTGACGAACGCGTTTGTCGGCCAGGATGGGATTGTCGAGGTTCAGGTCGATATGTTCGTAAACCAGGCCTGGCTTGAAGATCACATCGAAGCGGCTGCCGAAGCGCTTTTGGAAGGCAAGCGCCTCGTCGAATTGAAAGCCAAGCTCGCCGGCGACATAATCGACCGAACCCGACAAAAGATTGGCCTCGAGCGCGGCGGTGTTTTCGATGACGCGCACGACGATGCGCTTGAAATGCGGCTTGGCTCCCCACCAGGTCGGGTTCTGCTCGAGCGCGATATGGGAGCCGGGCACGACCTGGGTCACGCGGTAGGGGCCGAAATAAAGACCGGGATTGGTCGGGTCGGTGTCGTAGGCGGTGCGGCGTTTGTATTCGGTGGGCTCGGCGAAATTGGCCCGTTCGATATGCGCGGGCAAAAGGAGGAAGTCGTTGATCCCCGCATAATCGAACGTCAGCTTGTTGACATGCATGGTGAAGGTTTTCCTGTCCTTCACCTCGATCTTCGTAATGCGGCGATAGGGCTCCAGATCGGAGACCCCGGAGCGCTCATCGCGGCCGACTTGCCAGGTGAACAGGACATCATCGGTCGTCACCGGCGTGCCATCGCCCCAGGTCGCTTGCGGCTGGATGGTGTAGGTGAGCGTGATGCCCTTGTCATGGACGGGCGTGCACACACCGGTTCCGGCAGTCTTGGGCGCCTGAATCTGGTCGGCCGGCAGATCGACAAGCTTTGCCAACCCGTTCTCGACCGTCGGCAGCTCGACGCACAGCATGCAGATCAACTGCCACTTCGTGTCGAAAGCCGTGAATGGACGATGCGCCATGTCCAGCACGAAACTCTTGGCGGCCATCGCCTCGATATTCGGATTCATCGTCGCCGGGAATTGCGACATGCCAATGACGAGTTGGTCCTGGCTCTTGGAAAGCCGCGGCTGCGTCTGTCCGAGGAGCAAACCGACGACAACAAGTATGATGCCGGTTGCGACAAATGCAGTAGGAGCCGGAAATCGCCGCATGGCAGCCTCCCTGAATTATGGCGAGCATGTTAACACCACCCGGGCAGCCAGTCGAAGCGCAGCCGGCTTTCGGGGAGACGCCGGGAAGAAATGCCGTTGACCGCGGTCGGCCTAGCGGCGGTTCCTTTGCCCGAACAATTCCTGGGCCTTGCGTTGTTCCTCCGGGGAAAGACCGGCGCGAGCCTTTTGCAGGGCGGCCGCCACTTCCGGGGCGCCGCGTTCGGCGGCCAGGGATAGCCATACGACGGCCTCAACGAGATCGGGGGCGGCGCCGGTGCCGCTCAGGTAGATCATGCCGATCTTGCCAAACGCTGGGGCGAATCCTTGATCGGCGGCGCGGCGATAAGCGCGGGCCGCCTCGGCATCGTCGCGAAGCTGCGGGTCCTGGCTGTAGATGTCGCCCAACACATAGTCGGCGTCGGGTTGAACCTTAGCCGCTTGCTTCAGCCATACCACCGCCTCGGCGGCGTCTCTGCGGACACCTTTGCCTTCGGCATAAAGGATGGCGAGCATGATCTGCGCCTCGGCATCGCCGCCCTTGGCCTCCGGCAGCAATTCACGAAAGGCACCGGCGAAATCGTTGCGGGCGAACGCCGAGAGGCCTTCGACCGTCCCAGCCGAAAGCGGGCTTGCGAGACCCAGGGCGATAATCGTGGCAAGGATCGGGCGTTTCATCATTCTCGGGTTCATCATCGGAATAAGAACGATGGCTGCCCTCGGCGAACGCCGCCGCGCGTCAAATCTCACGCAATTCAGGGTCCGCGAGGAGCATCCTCGGGACAGGGCATTAGCATTGATCAGGCGCCAAGGAAAGAGCGCTCCATGATGGTCTCCGCGGAAGCGGCATCGGCACGGCCGGCATGAACGATCTCCCCGCCGCGCAGGACAATGGCGCGGTCGGCCACATCGAGCGCCGCGGGAACCTTCTGCTCCGCGAACAGGATCGAAGTGCCGGCGGCCGCGATCGATCGTATGGACGCCAGCAAATCGCGCCCCGTTTTCGGCGCCAATCCCCATGACGGCTCGTCGAGGAGCAAGAGGCGCGAACCGGCGATCAGAGCTCGGCCGACCGCCAGCATTTGTTGCTGTCCCCCGGAAAGCTGCCAGGCATTGGCGGTTGCGTGTTCGCCGAGCGCGGGGAAAAGTTGGCAAATCTCGGCGATCCGTCGCGCCCGTTCGGGCCGGGCGGCCGTACTGGCGACTTCGAGGTTCTCGCGTACCGTCATGCCCGCGAAGACGCGCCGTCCCTCCGGTGCATAGCCAACTCCCAGCGCCACGCGCCGCTCGACCACCATTCGTTCGATGGCTTGCCCATCGAACAGGATTCGGCCGGCCCGAATCGGAACCAAACCGATGATCGCCTTCAGCAGCGTGGATTTTCCCGCGCCATTGGGACCGAACAACGCGGCCACTTCGCCGTGGCCCACCGAAAAGGTGATGCCGCGAAGCGCCGGCATCGGCCCATAAGCGACGACGAGACCTTCGACGGAAAGCAACGCGCCGCTCATGGAGCGCCATCCGCGCCGGCGGTGGGCCCAAAAAAGGCCGCCTCCACCAGTTTGTCGCGCCGAACGGCCTCCACGGTACCCTGTGCGATGACCTGGCCCGCGTCGAGACAGATCAGCCGGCTGGCCAACCCGGACAGGAAGTGGAAATCATGCTCGATCACGATCAATGCCATCCCCTGGGCCGCGAGGTCGCGAAGGGCCGTTCGAAGGGCATTTCGTTCGGCCTCGTCGAGGCCGGCGGCCGGTTCGTCGAGAACCAGGATGCGTGGTCGCGCGGCAAGCGCCCGCGCGATTTCCACGCGCCGCCGCACGCCATGCGGCAGGTCGGCGGCCCAGCGCTGCATTGCCGACGATTCGATCTCGAGCCCGCCCAGGAGAGACGCCGCCTCCGCCCGCGCCGCGGCCAATCGGCGGCCGGGGTATGACAGGCCGGCGGTCACCGCGGTGTGCGTGGCTAGCGCGACATTGTCCAGCGCGGTCATGGATTCCACCAGAATCGGCGTCTGAAACGCCCGCCCGATGCCGCGCCGCGCGATACGATGAGGATTCCAGCCGGCGATGTCTTCGCCATTCAAGACGATCTTTCCGCCATCGGGCCGCTCGGTGCCGGTGATGAGGTTGAGGATGGTCGTCTTGCCGGAGCCGTTGGGCCCGATGAGGCCGATAATCTCGCCGCCGCGAAGGGCGAAACTCACCTCACGGACGGCGGCCACGCCGCCGAATTGTTTCGACAGTTCGATGACCTTTAGATCGATCTCGGCCGGCGCATGGAAAAGGCCGACCGCGCGCGGGAGGATTTCGGGGGGCGGTGGCGGCGATTCCGGCCACAAGAATTGTCGCAGGCGGGTGGCCGCTCCGGTCAGCCCGTCCGGGGCGACCACGATCGTCGCCAGCAACGCCAATCCATAGACCAGGGGGCCGTAGCGTTCGGCGAAGCGGAACCATTCCGGAAGGTGGACGAGAAGCAGCGCCCCGATAATCGCTCCGGCGACCCGAGTCCGGCCGCCAATGATCGTCATCGCAAGGCACGACACCATGACCGGAAGTCGCAAGACTTCCGGGGAAACGACGCCCAGGAGATGTGCGTGAAGCGCACCGGCGCCGCCGCCATACGCCGCGCCTAGAACGAACAGGGTAAAACGCATGCGGCCGGTATCGATGCCGACGGCACCCGCGGCCATCGGGGCTTCGCGAGCCGCGCGGATGGCCAGCCCGCGGGGGCCGCGGATCAGCAACCAGGCGACTGCTCCGCCGATCGCGACCAAACCCCAGATCAACACAAGCATCCGGGTTCCGGGCGCGATTGCAAAGCCGAACAGCGACGGTGGCGGCACGCCGCCCAAACCGACGCTGCCACCGGTCAGGGATTCCCAATTCACGGCGGCGGCCAGCGCCGCTTGGCCGATGGCGAGGGTGGCCAGCGCGAAGTAGTGCGACTCAAGCCGAAGCACGGGCAGCGCGACCAGGGCGGCCAGCGCGGCGGCCGCGCCGAGCGACGCCGGAAATGTCACCAGGAAGGGCCATCCCAGCCGTGTTGCCAGCAGCGCCGTGACATACGCACCGAGCCCAAAAAAGGCGGCTTGGGCCAGGGAAAGTGCGCCGGCATGCCCAAAGACAAACTGATACCCGATGACCAGCAACGCATAAATTCCAGCGATGGCAAGAACGCGCTGGTCATAAGAATTGGCGAAGACCTGGGCGTAGACGACCAGAAAAACCGCGCCGGCGGCATAAAGCGGGTTCAGGCCGGCGGCGACCCGGGCGACGTGTCTCCGCCAAGCCGTCGCCACGGCGCTCAGGCGCGCCGCCCGATGGTTTCGCCGAACAGGCCCCGTGGCCGCAGACCGAGCACGCCAAGGACGGCGAGATAGAGAAGCATTTCGGCGGCGGACTGAGACAACAGGACGGCGACGATTGTCTCGAAAAATGCCACGATCAACGCCCCGGCGACGGCACCCCAAACCCGACCCCAGCCGCCGATCGTCACCGCGATGTATGCCTTGAGCATGAGGTTCGTGCCGTCCCCCGGGGCGACAAAGAACTGATTCGACAGCAGCATCCCGGCCGCGCCGGCCAGGCCGGTGGCAAGGGCGAAGGTCCATGCGATCATCACCCCCACGGGGATGCCGACCGCCCGCGCCATTTCGGCGTCCTGCGCGGTTGCCCGCAGCCTTCGTCCGAACTGCGTGTGCATCAGCACCAAGTGCAGGCCGGCGATCGCGACGCAGGTCACCGCAACGATGGCGAGCGATTGCCGCGGCAGAACCAGGCCGCTCAGTTCCACGGGTCCGCCGGGGAGAAGTGGCGGTCCAAGTCGGGGCGCCGCTCCGAACAGGCCGTTGGCGCCGTTTTCAAGGACGATCCCGAGCGCGATGGTGCTGATGAAAACCGTCGCTGGCGGCTGGCGACGCAACGGAAAATAGGCGAGATACGCAAACACGACGCCAAAACCCGCCATGGCCGCCATCGCGATCGGCAGAAGGACGCCCCCCGGCAGGTTCATCGCGCCGGCCAGCGCGACCGTCAGGAAACCGCCGGCGACCGCCAGATCACCTTGGGCGAAATTGACCGCGCCGGTCGCATTGACGATGAGCACGAAGCCGAGCGCGACTAGCGCATAGGATGCGCCGAGCGCGAGGCCGTTGGCCGTGAGCTGGATGGCGGACACGCAAACCGGCTCGGCTACGATTCGTCCTCAACCGAGGCGCGGATAACGCCGGTCGATGCGGGGGCGTCCCTGGTCGTCGTAACACATGATAATGGCGTCGTGGGCCATGTTGCCTACGCCATCGGATTTGTACGCCATGGCCAGGCCCTGAAAGCTCCGCGACGCCAGGGCCGCACGCATCTCTTCCGGGCCGCGCGCCCCTTGGACCGCGGCGTCAATCGCCATCCGCACGCCGTCATATTGCGTGAGCGCGAAATCGTCGGGCTCGGCGCCGAATTCGCGGCGATAGGCCGCAACCCAGCGTTCGACCGCCGGGTCGACGGAGGACACGGGCGAACTGGCGCTTTCGGCGCAAACGCCTTTCCGCTCGGCGGGCTGCAACAACGCCGCGGTCGTCGGCTGATGCATCGCCGAACCGGCGACGATGGGCAGGCTCAGACCCATCGATGCGGCTTGGCGAAGCAACAAGGCGGTTGGGGCGGCGTGAAGCTGCAAGACAAGTGCGTCCGCGCTCGCCTGCTTCGCCTTGATCAGGGCGGGCAGGAAGTCCTTCAGGTTGATGTCGAGCCCTTCCTCGAAAACGACGGTGGCGCCCAGGCGGGCGAAATTCGCCGCCAGGTGCTGACGCCCGCTTTGGCCGTAGGCCGTGGTCTGAAAGAGCACGGCCGGGCGTTTTTTCCCCAATGCCTCCACGACATAAAGGGCGTGGGCGTTCTTGGCGACCGAATCGTTGGGGAAGAAGCGAAAAACATAGGGATTGCCCATCTCGGTCAGCTGCGCGGTGCCGGAGATCGTGATCAATGGCACCCTGCGTTCGGCCGCGATCGGCAGCATGGCCAGCATCTGCGCCCCGAAGATGGGGGCGACGATGACGCTGACGCCGCCGCGCGCCAACGCACGTTCGAGGGCGTTCACCGCCGTTTCCGGCGCTGCGCCCGTATCCAGAACCTCGTATTCGAGGCGGACGCCGGCGGGTGGGTTCGAGAGCGCCATGACCGCCCCGTTGCGCTGGCTCGTGCCTTCAAGCGCAAGCGGACCGGTCAGCGGCACCAGGACGGGAATGCGGATCGTTGCGGTCTGGGCCATCGCCGGTCCGATCGACGCTGGATGGACAAGGACAATCGCGGCCGCCAGGGCGATCATTGCGACATTCGTTTGGATGAGTCTCATACGGGTCTCCCTTTGGGGGGGAGTCGCCACGCCGGCGCATGAAGATATTTCGGCGCGACGGCTCCCTTCGCTGGCATGATCCAGTTCAGGTTCGATGGGTGTGCTCTCAGCCCGTTTCGCGCCCACGGTGGCGCGCGGACACCCCAGCCGTAATGCCGGAACTCTGGGACCCGGCGGCCGGGGTGTCAAGACAAGCCGCGCCTTGCCGCCCCGCGGGGGGAACGCTAAGTTCCGCCGCGACCTTTTGAAGGATGTTCCGCGATGGCAGTTGTCGTCGACACCAAAGGCCTGAAATGTCCGCTGCCGGTGCTCCGGCTGCGCAAGGCGTTGCGCGATGTGCCCGCGGGAGAAATCGTCGAGGTCTTTGCTACCGACCCCGGCACGGTCGGCGATTTTCAGGCGTTCTGCAAGACCAGCGGAAACGAGTTCCTGGAATGGCGTGAAGATTCCGGCGTCTATTTCTTCAAGCTGAAAAAAGCGGCCTGATCGCTCACGGTGGCGCGGCGCCGGTGTCGGTGGGCGAAAGCAGCGCCGCCGCGGACATCTTGCGCTGTTGCCGGCGATGGACAAACGTCACGATCCAGACCGACATCGCGAGCACGGCCAGCATCACGAGCCCGAAGCCGCGCACGAGTTCCCCGAGAATCGCTTCGAACGCGTTGCCCAGGAGGTAACCCGTGACAGCGAAGCTGGTTGCCCAGACGCCGGCAGCGGCGAAATTGAGGACCAGGAAACGCAAGGGTGGCACTCCCGCCATGCCGATGGCGAAGGAGCTGAAGGTGCGCACGCCATAGATGAAGCGGAAAGAAAGGATGAAGACAGTGTTGTAACGCCGGAGCCAGTCGAGTGCGGCTTCCACACCCGGCCGCCCGCGCGGAAATCTCTTCAGCAGATAAGGGCCATAACGTCGACCCATGAAGAAATAGAACTGATCTCCCGCGAAGGAACCCGCCCAGGCGGCGGCGATGATCGCGGTGAGACTCAGGAGGTTCTGCTGGGCCGCGAAACCCGCGAAAATGACGAAGGTCTCACCCTCTAGGAAAGTCCAGATGAAGGTGATCACGTAGACGAAATCGCCGTAATCCGCGATGAGCCGTTCGAGTTCCAAGGTCTACCGCAATCCGCAAGAGACGAGATTTCGGCGGACTTGCCCGCCCACGAAAAATCGCGCGCACGCTAACATGGCATCGCGCGGTTCGTAATGAAATTCGATGCGCCTTCGGCATCGCCGGTCTCTTCGACCCGCCGTGTGAGTTGTCTATTGCAGTTCGATGAAAACATCGGCGATGCGGGTGAGCGCGCGGGCGTTCGTCCATCCCACCGGAATGGCGTCGGCTTCGCGGATCGCCCGGTCCAGCGGCCGGCGCGCGCCCTCGCGATCGCCGTCGCGGATGCGAGCGGCGGCGGCCTCGGCCAGGACCCAGACGCGGGTAAGACGGCTTTCGACCGCCGAGGTCGCAACGACGGCTTGCAACTCCGTTGTCGGGGCTTCTCTCATCCCGCCCTTCGCCTGGATTGCGGCGATCCGCCACAAAAATTGAGCGCGCAAGCCGGGATCGGCGATCGAGCGCGCCAGCCGGGTGGCGTCATCGATCCAGTCGAGTTCGATCATGGCGCGGGTGGCCGCGGCGACGGCATAACTCCGCGCGAAACTCTCGCCGATGGCGGCGCCGGCATCGAGCGACTGCACCAGGAGTTTGCGGCCGATGTCCAGGTTGCCGGTCATCGATCGCTCCACCGCGATGTCGGCCAGAACGGCGGCGCGGAAGCCGGATTCGGAGACGCCATCCAGCGTCGCCAACGCGGCGTCGGTTTCACCGGCCCGGGCCTCGGCCCGGGCAATAGCCAACAAAGCCGGGCTGCGCATGCTCCGGTCGCTGACCTGGGAAAGCACGGTGATGGCCTCGCCGGTTCGGTCGATTTCGGCGAACGCGGTGGCGATGGCGGCGGCGGCGGCGGCGCGGTCGGCCACGGTCCGATCGGTTTCAAGAAGCCGCCGGGCCGCCGATAACGCTCCCGTCGCCGCGGCGGAATCGCCAACGCGGTGCAGGGCGACGGCCGCGGCGGCGGTGGTGCTCAACCGTTGGGTGGGGTCTGCGATCGAGGAGACTTCGCCGAGAACGCGAAGCAAGATCGCCCGCGCCGCCTCCGGCGTCCCGACATTCGCGATCTCGAGCAGGGCGCGCAGCCTATGGGTAAGGTCGGGCACTGTCGCCGCCGTTGCCTGGGCCTCGGCAACGCGACCGCCGCGCGCCAGGCCCGCGGCCATGTCGCCGAGTGAAACGACAACGAGCCTGGCATCGGTGATTCGTCGCAGCGTCGCCCGCGCCTCGTCGCTCAAGCCGGCGCGGGCCTGGACGGCAACGATCTCGCCAAAAGCCCAATCCCGGAGCCAGCTCGCCCGTTCGACCGCCGCACTGTTGACCGCAGCTTCGAGCAGACAAGCCGCGGTCGGCGCGGCCAGACAAAGTTCGAGACCGGGGGCCGGCGACCGGGCCGCCTCCGGCTCGGGGCCCATCAGGTCTCGCGTCTCCGCGTTTTCGAGCAATGCGGCACGGGCGGCGGCATCGTCCGGCGTGGCGCGGGCTTCGAGCTGATCGGTCATGCGGCGCATCTGCACCGAGGTTGCGATGTGTTCCAGAAGTGCCACCGTCGGCAGCCCGTCGGGCGGCAGCCGCCAAGCGGTTTGGTACGCGCGAATGGCGGCGATGGTGGTCGCGTCCATGTCGCCCAGACCGGATGCGGTGTAGAAGCCCAGCGTCGCCAAACGCTCCTGTATGTTGGCGACGAGGGCGGCGATAAGACCGGGCTCGGCCGCCGAAATCGCCGCGGGCTCGTCCTGGCGGGCGGCAAAGACCGGCGCGACGGCGATCAACCACAAAACCAGCCACACGCGGCCGAAAATGCCCTTCTGCATCGGGGCGCTCCATGATGAGGCGCGGTGGCGGACCGCCCGCCTTGCCTCGGTTGCGATCTGTGGAGCCGGATGTCGGGATTGAACCGACGACCTACTGCTTACAAGGCAGGGGGCACGGCCCAACGCCGCCCATCACGGCTTAACACGATTCAGCCCGCCGGCCCTGAATTTCGTTGCTTCACGGCCATTTTCTCCTATCATCGGCGAACACGGCCCAACATGGCATAACCGGCCGGTCCTGTTACCTTGGTGTTACCTTGACGCCTTCGCGGAGCCACTGCTTTTGCCGCGCCTCAAGCTGACCGCGGCCGCCATCGAGCGGTTGAAGCCGCCGCCGTCCGGCCAAGTTGACCATTTCGACGCGAGTCTACCCGGTTTCGCGCTGCGCGTCACC
>SHVT01000016.1 GCA_009694125.1 Rhodospirillaceae bacterium
GCGAATCCGCGCCTAACGATACGTAAACGGCGTTGTCGGTCGGCGCGACGAGCCGGTGCTGCCAGGCAGTGACGTTGCCGCCGGCGTCGAGCGCGCCGCGCAACTTCGACAGATGTGTGGCGCGATAGCGGCCGTGGCGTGTGGTTTCCATCACGCCCTCGGGCGCAGGGGTGCCGACCCACAATTCGAAGCGATCGTCGGTGACCAGAGTTATGCGGCTCCATGGTCGCGTGCTCGATATAGGCGGTGTCGTAGGAGGCTTCGAGCACCTTGGCCACGGCTCTGAATGCGGCGTCGACATCGCCCTCCTCGCGCAATTCCTTGGTCGCCTTTTCGCCCATGCCGGCTTCAAAGTCCTTGACGAAATCGGCTCGCAAGCAACGCCACGGCGGCCATCACGACGCGCGAATGGTCCCGGTCTTGCCGAGAACCAACCATCATCATGTCGCCAGCATAGTACTGGGCACGCCGCGGGACCGAGCGCGGTTCAGGACGAGGGTAATCCGAAGACGCGCTCGGCGTTGCGGTGGCCGATCAAGGGCGCCAAGTCCGACGGCAACTGGTCGACCAGGGTCCGTGTCAACGGCGACTTCGGCAGCGCTCGAGGTTGAGCCAGGCCGCGACCCGGCGTGGGATCAGCTACCAGACCCTTGCGAAAGAGTTCCGTCAGGCGTTGCATTGACGGCCAGTTCAAATGGCCGTTGCCGATCATGAACCGGTCCGGGAACTCCTGGAACAGGTCCAGCCACTCGCTCTTCAATCGGCTGCGGGCATCGAGCGGCCGGGTCTCGGGCTTGCTCAGCCCATCGATGCGGATGCTCATAAACAGGTTGGCGTTGGCCGCTAGCAGCTCGCGGCTGAGCGGGACCGTGCGCACGCCGGTATTGTCCCAGCCGGCGCTGGTCCAAACGATCCGGGCCTTACGGTTGCGGGCCAGCATTCTCTTGAATGGCTCGATGTTGGCGCTCAACGACTCCGGGTTGTTGGGCGTGCGCGCCGCCCATACCTTCGGCAGCTCGTAGTCCTTGGCCACTGCCTCCATGTGCACCACGACCGGCAGGCCCTTTTCGGCCGCGATGTCGGCCAGCAGCAGCACCAGCGGGTGGTCGGGCGCCGCGGAGACGTAGGGCTCGTCCTTGTTGAGGGACAGACGCTCAAGGCCGATCTCGCCGAAACACTTCGCGCCGGCGGCGGCAATGCGGTCGGCCTCTGCCCGGAAGTCCGCCTCGGCCTTCGATGTCACCTGGTCGGCGCGGATGGCCGACTGGATGCGCAGGTTGAGCAGCCCGCCGCCGCCGCCGAAGCTGATCTGGCCGGCGGTGGTGGCAACCGCGCCGGCGAGCTGCTCGAAATCGTGCAGCGCAGGATGGGCGACGGCAAAGGGCCAGGGCATCGCGATCGCCCGGCTGATGCCGAGTTCGCGCATGGTCTCTATCTCGGTCTCGGCCGCGAGATTGAATTGCTCGCCGGGGAAATACATTTGCCTGCCGACCAGATACACCAGTGTATCTATGATCGGCACGCGGTTGACTTGGGCCCGTGCTACGGGTGCACCCACCCAAGGCGCGATAGACGCGCCGGCCAGCAGTCCAAGCGCCGTTCGTCGATCCGGATGTGATGCATGCATGAGCCGCGCTCCTCTACCTCGACGACACTCGGGCCGCTTGACGCGGATGTCCCTGGGAATGCCACGACTAGGAGCCAAAAGGCAAGCCCGTCGGGCCGGCCGCTGTGCTTCTGTCTCAAATATTCCGATGACGGAGACCTCTGGCATTATCTTTTGGGCGGGCCAATCGTGGAAAACCGCCACTCGGCGCGCGCGGCCATCGGTTCCACTCGCCGGTGGGCTGCGCGATAAGCGATTGGAGGTACAGCCGGCTCACTTAGTTTGTGGCGGTAGCCTTCGACCGTAACGCATTCAATTCCGCGCGAATCGTGTCCGACACCGGCCCGCAGCAGGGATCGGGACAGTTCGCGGCGAAAATGCGGCCGCTGGCCAGGGCCAAGCCAGGGGTGATCGCCAACCCCTGGCGCCGCGGCAAGGGATTCTCGACATAGGTCGCGCCCATCGGTCGTACGCCGACGGCGACCAGCTTCTCGAGCCGGAAGGTAGGGACCGCGACAACCGCCACGGCATCGCGGCCGGGTAGCGGGACGAACATGCGGTCGCCGCGCGGCGTGAAGACTCCGGCGACCGGTGCCGAGTTCTCGGGCAGGATGTGAAATCGCGCGCAATAGTGACCCCCTGAGGGGTGGTTTTCGCGTCCAATTCTGGCTCTGACGCACATTTGGTGATGTCCATGCTAACGGGCGCCGATGACACGGGCCTGTAGTAGATCGAGTTTTCCGCGGCCGTACATTTGGCGTTTTACGAGCTTGAGTTTGGTGATCTGGCCTTCAGTCTGGCCGTTCGACCAGGGCAAGATGATCGCAGCGCTGACGGCCGCCTGGTCTTTGATCACGCCGTTGGCGAATGACGCGACGAGGCTTGATCGAGCCCGCTCCAGCCAGGGATCAAGATCGGCCAGAGATTTCTTCCGAACCATAGCCTGGAACGCGGCGATGACTTCTCGCGCCTCGACGAGAAGCGGCACGCCGCCCTCGATTGTGGCGACAGTCACGGTCTCGGCCTTGGAGAGTGCGTCGCGGCCGTTGGTCATAAGCCGTGCGATGGTCCGGGCCGAGGGCGTTCGGCTCAGCGCACCGTCGGCCTTTTCCGCGCGGCGGCGGCGCGTGGCCCACTCGCTGACAATCCGAAGACAGCCGCGAAAGCCCTGCTTTTTAAGACACCGCCACAGCTCCGTGGCGTTGCGGTGCCCGTCCGCCCACTGAGCATCCAGCCATTGTAGATACAGATCGAGCGAGTTCTCCCGAACGCGGAAGACATCCGAGCGCTGACCGCGGACTACCTTGCGGACAAGGCCGCGACTGTGACCGGTTCGGCGCACAATCTCCTTGATGGTGACTCCTTCATGGGCCAATCCGAGGATGTCGGTATTAACCTCCTCCCGGCGCAGGTATCCCTCGTATTGGAGCCGCTCTGCGGCGGTAAGCAGCTCGGGATTGATCGTTGCAGCGCCGACTGCGCTCCGGATTTGCCGCATGGATTTGCGTACCGCATCGAGGAAGGCGTGGCTCGCATTCTCCATCAAATGCCAACGATCGGCGACTTGGATGGCATGAGGGAGCGCCTTCGCTGCCGCCAGGGCATACCCGCCGCCTCGATCGCGCGCCACGACCTCGATCTGCGACTGCTCCGAGAGCCAGTCCTGCGCCGTTGCTGGCTCGCGATCCGGCAGCAGCGCAATCGTCTTGCGCCGTTCGAGATCGCAAATGATCGTGCCATAGCGCTGATTGCGCCGCCACGCCCAGTCATCGATCCCAATCACTGTCGGTGGAACGAAGCGCGGACTGCCGCGCCTCCGCACGACCCGGAGCAGCGTGTCGTTGCTCACCGGCAGCATCAGCCTGCGAGCAAAGCTCGCGGCGGGCCGGCCACCCAAGGCGAGCGCGAGGTGGTGGACAATATGATCGAGGCGGGCGGTACGCCGACCCCACGGCACCAGCACGTCGCGATCAAAGCGCTCGGCAAAGATCCGTCGCCCGCAGAGGACCACGTCGCAACGAAACCGCCGCGCCATGACCACAATCCGAACCGGCCGGCCCGCCATTGGCAAATCCGCCAGGCGCCGGCGATAGCGGCTGTGGACCCGTTCCGAGACCCTTCCGCATTCTGGACAGGTGCTGCCACGGCTCGTCGCGTGGACGGCGACTACCACACCTGCGTCGTCAGTACTGACACCATCCACGGCAAGACCACGCGGGACAAGCGTCGACGGCCGGAAGGCATGCTGCATGACAGTGATTCTCCTAATGAAACCACCGCCAGCCTGACCCCAAACTGCATCAAAATTGAGTCAGAGCCACTATTGCGCGCGATTTCACAGGCATTGGAAAGCATGCGCCTGTGTGCCTCCGACCCGCTGTGTTCGGAACATCGACCCGACACGCTTGGCCGGGGCATTCAGGGTGCCTGCTGCCATGCCTGCCAATTTTCGCCAGAGACCTCCTGTGAGCGAGGCAACCGCTATCTGGATCGCTCGGTGCTGGTGAATACCTTCTCCGGCCGCGGCACAGCGTTCTTTGATTGACATGATGTCCGGCGATTTCACAACCGCCATCGAGAATCTAGTCCGAAAGGCCCAGGCAGGGTGGCTGACATCAGCATGCGAAGCCCTGCGCAGCCTTCCTGCCACTGCCAATTCAGAATTGGTTCTCCAACGATTGCCGGCCACTGCCAACGCAGACGCTTCGTTCCTGATGACCGCTGCCGTGCGCTTGGCATCGGGTCAAATGTCATGGGAGGCCCTGAGCTGGACCCTTGAAACTACCTCGATTTCTTTCCATCGCTTGCGGGCTGAACAGCACATCGAGCTGCTTTGGTCTGGCCCATCGCCTACAAACCAGATACCGGCCCGCCGCATAGATCAGGCTCTCTACGACCTGATAGCCAACGCAAAGCGCGAAATCCTGATGGTCACCTTCGCCGCGACGAAGATCGAACGACTGACCGGAGAGCTCTGGAAAGCTGCTGGGATAGGCGTAAAAATTCGATTGATTCTCGAGTTTGAAGAATCATCAGGGGGACAGCTGAGCTACGATGCGCTGAGGGCCTTTCCCGCGGCGCTCGTCCACGCATCTGAGATCTATCAATGGCCCGTCGAAAAGCGGGAACGTAATCAGGCAGGCCGTCCAGGGAAGCTCCATGCGAAGGTCGCAATTGTCGACGACACGGCTCTGGTTTCCAGTGCTAACCTCACCGACGATGCATTCACACGCAATTTTGAGGTCGGCCTACTGGTGAAAAACACGGAGTTTTTGACAACGGTAAAAGGATATTTCGACTCTCTGATTGCCGCCGGAACGTTGAGCCGATTGCATGGGGAGCGCTAACGCATATCCGTGCTCTATCCCGAATGGCCAGATCATCCGCCAGAATTTCTTTGATCCTCCCTTCCTCAACACCCTAATTCTGTCTCGCGTTCTTCAATCGACAACGTGACAATGCCTTCAATATGAATGAGGTTTGGGCGGCGTGATCAGCAACTGGATTGCACCTTAAATCCGCTGCCAACCTGTCCAACAAGGTAGGGCCGTCACAATCGCAGCGGCTCGGGATCAGATTATGAAGCCTTCTAGTGGCGAGAACTTCCAAGCGCATTCCTATATCGGCAGCGATATTGCGCAGATGGGTTATGAGGGCGAGCGTCCCCCGAGATCGGCAAAATTTGTCGCGAGTTTTGATATGGGTAGCGGTCCCGGTGGCGGCGATTATCGAACCTATCTGCTCTGCACTGACAAAAAGCGTTCAGAATGGACGTTGTGGCAAAGGGGCTCCGATTACGATACCGGAAAGCACCTCTACTGCAGGGTTGCGTATGGTTGGCCCTATCGTGGTTATTCAGCCAAATACGCTGCAGAGCAACTGCTAATCAGGGCTTGGGAAGATGAGCGCAATCTAGAAGGTTTTCTGCCGTCAAGCGCGGGCATGGAATTAGCCGGTTTATTGACCACTGAGGATATTGAGCGGATTGTGTTGACGATGTTTGCCGATCAATAACGGGCAAGCGCAGGCCAGCACCTCGCAGATCATCATCGCATTGGAGGTAAAGACGTTCTGGCCCATCTCGGATTGATTGACGCGGATCGTGACGCTGTTGTCGTCGCCTCCGGGGGCGCCCTCAGGCACGACCGGCCGGGAGCGGCGCCGGCGCCGCAAAGCCCAGGCCGCGCCGCATGCCTCGCCCGATGCCCGAAATTCCGTCCCCGCGTTGCCCGGAGCGTTGCCCAGAAAAGAAAAACGGCCACCCTGGGTTGGGCGGCCGTAGTCTAAGTATTTGATATAATTGGTGCGCCCTACAGGACTCGAACCTGTGACCCTCGGCTTAGAAGGCCGATGCTCTATCCAACTGAGCTAAGGGCGCGCACATCGAGCGGTTGTTGGGTCGGGTCGTTCAAGCCGGACGGTCGTAGCGGAAATTGTCGGCGTAACTTTTCGGGCGCGGCGGCGTCTTGGGTTTGGGCTCCACCACCAAGAATTCGAGCCGGCGGCGCTTGGCATAAGCGATCGCCTCCTCCTTGGTCGCAAAGCGCAACCACACCTGACCGAGCGTATCGGCGGAGCTGGTCCAGCCGGTCAGCGGATCCTGGTCCCTGGGTGTGACCGGCTCGAACTGCAACACCCATTCCTTGGTCTTGCCCTCCCCCGATTGCATGGCGGTCTTCGCCGGCCGATGGATCCACACTGGCGTCGCGACCATTGCCTCAATCCTCCGCGGACTCTACCTTCACCTGGTCGGGGCGGCCAGATTCGAACTGACGACCTCCTGCGCCCAAGGCAGGCGCGCTACCAGGCTGCGCTACGCCCCGTTGACTGTTGGAATACACCCAGGCCGGCGTTGCCGGCAAGCTTTCCCCGCCGGTCGCATCCAGCCCTTGCCCGATGACGCCCTGGTCCCGCCTTCGGTCCGGACCTAAACTCCGCCACCCCATCCAGTTCCACTTTGACGAGGCGATCATGTCCAGACGCGCGATCTCGATGAATACGGCGTTGTACGACTATTTGTTGTCCGTCACGCTGCGCGAGCCGGAACTTCTGCGCCGGCTGCGCGAGGAGACCGCGAAACTGCCGAATGCCGGCATGCAGATTTCCCCCGACCAAGGGCAGTTCATGGCCCTGCTGATCGAAATGCTGGGCGCAACGCGCTGTCTCGAAATCGGCAGCTTCACCGGCTACAGCGCGTTGTGCGTCACGCTCGCGATGCCGCGATCCGGCCGCCTGGTCGCGTTCGACCGCAGCGTCGAATGGACCGACATCGCGCGCCGGTATTGGACCGAGGCGGGCGTGGCCGATCGCATCGACCTCCGCCTCGGACCGGCCGTAGACGGTCTCGATACGCTGCTCGGCGAGGGCGCCACCGGAACCTTCGACTTCGCCTTCATCGACGCCGACAAGGACAATTACGACGCCTATTACGAACGGGTGCTGAGGCTGCTGCGCCCGGGCGGTCTCGTCGCCATCGATAATGTCCTCTGGTCCGGCCGGGTCGCCGATCCCAAGGTTCACGACGCGGACACCGATGCCTTGCGCGCGCTTAACCAGAAAGTCCACGCCGATCGGCGGGTGTCGATGTGCCTGCTTCCGGTTGGCGACGGCCTTACCCTCGCCCGCAAGCGCGGGTGACGTCCCGAGGGCGCCTCAGCGCTGGGTCGGCGGCAGGGTAACCCGGTCGCCGGCCTTGATGCCAAGGCGCGCGGTCGTCCCGCCGTTGACCTCAAGCACGAAGCGCACGGGCTCCGAAGACGGAACCGCATCGGTACTGAGCGGTATCGTCCGCTGCGCGATGTTGGCGATGCGGCCGTCGCGGCGGATGAACACCATGTCGAGCGGAATCAGTGTGTTCTGCATCCAGAAGGCGACCGGTTGTTCTTCTCCGAAATCGAACAGCATTCCGGCATCGGCGGCCAATCTCTGGCGGAACATCAACCCCTGGGAGCGCTCAGGCTCGGTCTGGGCGATTTCGACCTTAAAGACATGACGGCCCGTCGCCGCCTCGATGGCGACAGCCGCCATCGGCAGCGGCCCCACCCTGGGCTGCGCCCCGGCCAACGACGCGCAAGCCGCCGTTGCGATCGAACCGAGCACGAAAAAGCGGCGATTGGATCCGGTCATCCTCCACCCTTAGCGAAGAACGGCCCCGCGGTAAACAGCCGGCAGAGAGCGTTTGCCTTGCCGCCGTCCCGGTCTCATACTGGCTTGGTCACCAGGGGGAGCCGGTATCCGGCTGAGAGGTCTCGATCGAGAGACGACCCCACGAACCTGATCCGGGTTATACCGGCGTAGGGATGCGTGAAGATGGACTTCTCCTTATTCCCTCGTCGCCTCGTCGTCGCATCCGTCGCGGCGAACATCCTGGTTGCCGATTCGATCGCGGTCGACTCCGGGCTCGGTCGGGCTTCGCTCGACGGGCCGGCGTAGGGATACGTGAATCATGTCGGCGCCATTTGTCCTTCCCGCAAGTTCCAACCCGACGCCGCTGGCGGTACAAATCCGCGGCGCGCGACTCGCCTTTGGTGGTGTCCCCCTTTTTTCGGATCTCGATTTCGACCTCGAAGCCGGACGTTGGACCTGCCTCCTCGGCCCGAGCGGAATCGGCAAAAGCACGTTGCTGCGCCTAATCGCCGGACTCACGCAAACAGAAGGCGGGATCATTTCGGCCGGCGACGGTGCCGGGCTCGAGGGTCGCATCGCCTGGATGGCGCAGGACGATTTGTTGCTGCCTTGGCTCGATGTGCTCGGCAATGTCACGCTCGGCGCGCGGCTGCGGCAAGGGCGGGCCGCCCCCGCATTGACCGAGCTGGCCCAAATCCTCTTGCATCGGGTCGGACTAGGCCACCGGACCCATGATCGCCCGGCGACTCTTTCGGGAGGCGAACGGCAGCGCGCGGCGCTGGTCCGCACCCTGATCGAGGACCGCCCGATCGTGCTCATGGATGAACCGTTCTCCGCGCTCGACGCGATCACGCGCTGGCGGCTGCAGGCCGAGGCGGCGAGCCTGTTGCGCGGACGTACGGTTCTGCTGGTGACCCATGACCCGCGCGAAGCACTCAGGCTCGGTCATCGCATCTTCATCATGTCGGGCACGCCGGCGTGCCTCGGACGCGCGCCGTGCCCGCGCGGCGAACCGCTCCAACGGCCCGACGACGAATCGTTCCGCCAGATCGAAGCCGCCCTGTTGGGGCGGCTCGTCGCGGCCGATTCCGAACAGCGCCCCGGTGACGGCGGACCATGATCGGCCGTGCATTTGTGACATTCGCGGGCCTGATCGCGGCCTGGCAGGTGCTGGTGTGGGCCACCGCGCTGCCGATTTACATGTTGCCCAGCCCGGTTCAGACCGCCGCCGCGCTCGTCGGTCGTTATGACATTATCCTGTGGCATGGCGGGGTGACGGCGCTGGAGATCGTCCTCGGCCTTACCTTTGGCACGATCATCGGGGGCGCCAGCGCCCTGCTGCTCTTGAGCTTCCGACCGGCGCGGCGGTGGCTGTTGCCCATGTTGCTCGTCAGCCAGGCCATCCCGGTCTTCGCGATCGCGCCCCTGCTGGTCCTGTGGCTGGGTTATGGTCTGGCTTCGAAGGTGGCGATGGCCACCCTCGTCATCTTCTTTCCAGTGGCCGCGACGTTCTACGACGGGCTGCGCCGCACCCATCCGGGTTGGCTCGACCTCGCCCGCACGATGCAGGCCTCGCCCTGGGCGACATTGCGGCACATTCGGCTGCCCGCGGCGCTGCCAGCTCTTGCATCCGGGTTACGGGTTGCCGCCGGCGTGGCGCCGATCGGGGCCGTCATCGGCGAGTGGGTCGGTTCGAGCGCCGGCCTCGGCTATTTGATGCTGCAAGCCAATGCGCGCCTGCAGACCGATCTTATGTTCGCCGCCCTTTTTGTCCTCGCCTTGATCGGAGTCGGGCTCTATTTCGCGGTCGATGCCGGGCTGCGCCGCCTTCTGCCTTGGCTACCCGATACCCTCCCCGCCACGGACATGGAGTAAATCATGCGGAATTTGCTTTCGGCCTTGTGCCTGTCGTTGGCCCTGGTTTCTCCGGCCTCCGCGCAGAAACTCACCGTGCTTTTGGATTGGTTCGTCAATCCCGATCATGCGCCGCTGTTCGTGGCCCACGAAAAGGGCTATTTCGCGGAGGCGGGGCTGACCGTGGAATTCATCGCGCCGGCCGATCCCAACGATCCGCCTAAGTTGATCGCCGCCGGACGCGGCGACATCGCCGTGTCCTATCAACCGCAGCTTCACGTGCAGGCGGCCCTGGGCCTGCCGCTTGTCCGCATCGCCACCCTGGTGGCGACGCCGCTCAACACGCTGGTCGCGCTCGCCGGCGGGCCGGTGAAAACGATCGCCGACCTCAAGGGGCGCAAGATCGGCTATTCGGTGGGCGGGTTCGAGGATGCGTTGCTCAAGGCGATGCTCGGGAAACATGGGCTGAAGCTTTCCGATGTGACCCTGATCAATGTCAATTTCACACTGTCCCCGGCCCTTCTTTCCGGCCAAGTCGATGCGGTGATCGGCGCCTTTCGCAATTTCGAGCTAAACCAGCTTCAAATTCTCGGCCGTCCCGGTCTCGCCTTTTATCCCGAGGAAGAAGGCGTCCCCAGCTACGACGAATTGATTCTTATCGCCAACCGCGGGCGTCTTGGCGACCCGGCGCTACGCCGTTTCGTCGACGCCGTGGAACGCGGCACCCAATTCCTGATCAACCATCCCGACGAAAGCTGGGCCCTGTTCGTCAAAGGCCGCAAGGATTTGGACGACGATCTCAACCGCCGCGCCTGGCGCGACACACTGCCTCGTTTCGCGCATAGCCCGGCGGCGCTCGATCGCGCCCGTTACGAGCGCTTCGCGGCCTTTCTGCTGGCGCAGGGATTGATCGACAAGACCCCAAAACTTGGGGATTACGCCGTTGAACTGCCCTGAGCCGCCGCTGGAAACAGCGGAATGACCGGAGCGGGCGCTTCCAACTGGCGCAGCCACATCGCCGAATAGAGGCCGCGGCGGGCGAGCAAGTCGTCGTGATTGCCGCGTTCGACGACCTTGCCTTCTTGAACCACCAAGATTTCGTCGGCCTCGACCACGGTCGATAGGCGGTGAGCGATGATCAGCGTGGTGCGATTGGCCGAAATTGCGCGCAGGCTTTCCTGAATTTCCTTCTCCGTGCGTGTGTCCAGATGCGAGGTCGCCTCGTCGAACAACAACACACGCGGTCCCTTGAGAATGGTGCGCGCGATCGAGACGCGCTGCCTTTCGCCGCCCGATAGTTTAAGCCCGCGTTCCCCGACCCGCGTCTCGTAGCCATCGGGCAGGTTCAGGACGAAATCGTGGATACGGGCGAGCTTCGCCGCCTCCTCCACCTCCGCCTGACTGGCGGCCGGCCGCCCATAGGCGATGTTGTAATAAATTGTGTCGTTAAACAGCACCGTGTCCTGGGGAACGATGCCGATGGCGGCGCGTAGGCTGGCCTGCGTTACCTCGCGTATGTCTTGGCCGTCGATGCGGATGGAGCCTTCGTCGACGTCATAGAATCGGAACAGCAAGCGCGAAATCGTGGATTTCCCGGCACCGCTCGATCCGACGATGGCCACGGTCTTGCCGGCCGGAACCTTGAACGAAAGATCGTGCAGGATCGGGCGGCGCGGGTCGTAGCCAAAGCGCACGGCGTCGAAGACGACCTCCCCGGCATCGGCGCGCAAGGCCGGCGCACCCGGCCGGTCCTCGATTTCGGCATGGACATCCAACAGGGCAAACATCGCCGCCATGTCAATCAGCGACTGGCGCATGTTGCGATAGACCATGCCGAGAAAGTTCAGCGGCTGGTAAAGCTGAATGAGATACAAATTCACCAGCACGAAATCGCCGACAGTCATGCTGCCTTGGACGACCCCCGCCGCCGCCATCCACATCACGGCTATGAGGCCGACGGAAATGATGAACCCCTGGCCGAAATTGAGAAATGCCAATGTCGTGGCGCTAATGACCGCTGCTTTTTCATACCGCGCGAGGGCGACGTCGAAGCGGCGGGCCTCGTGTTCCTCGTTCCCGAAATATTTGACGGTCTCGTAGTTCAGCAGGCTGTCGACGGCCTTTGAATTGGCCTCGGTCTCGGCGTCGACCATGTGGCGCCGGTATTGAATGCGCCATTGCGTAACCGCCAGAGTGAACGCGACATACGTGACGATCGTCCCAAGAATGACCAAGGCATAGGTAAAATCGTACAGGCCCCACACCACTGCGCAGACCATCAGCAACTCGAGGATGGTCGGGAAGATCTGAAACAACACGTAATACAAAAGATCGTCGATGCCGGTGGTGCCGCGTTCTATGGCTCGGCTGAGGCCCCCGGTCTGGCGGTCGAGGTGGAACCGCATCGCCAGTCGGTGGAGGTGACGAAATGTCTGCAATCCCACATCGTGGATGGCGTGTTGGGCGACACGAACGAAAACGATGTCGCGCAGTTCGGTGAAGGTAAGCTGTAATACGCGCACCAATCCATAGGCCACGATCACCGCCACCGGAGCGACGACAAGCGGCTCGGCGCCCGGCGTCAGCGCGTCCACCGAGTATTTGTAGACAATCGGAATGTAGATATTGGCGATCTTGGCGCCGAGCAGCATCGCCAGTGCGACGAGGATGCGGCCCCGCATCTCAAGCGAGCTACGCGTCCACAGATAGGGCATCAGCCGCCGCAGCGGCGCCGTCTCGCTGTGCTGGGAGCCCTTCACATAGCCCGGTGTTCCGGAAAAAGCGCTTGAACGCATGGTCGCTCCCAAAAGACCTGTCGCGAAACTTACCTTCAAGCCGTGGAAAAGTCGAAGGCGCGAGCCTATGAAAAGAAGATCAGCGTCAGCAGGCCGAACAGCGGCAACAGAATGGCGCCCGACCAAAACATGTAACCGAAGAAGCTCGGCATTTTGATGCCCTGCTCCTCGGCGATGGCCTTGATCATGAAATTGGGGGCATTGCCGATATAGGTATTGGCGCCCATGAACACCGCACCGGCCGAAATCGCCGCGAGCGTCGTCGCCATCGGTCCCATCAACTGTTCCGCATCGCCGCCGGCGGCATTGAAGAAGATGAGATAGGTCGGTGCATTATCGAGAAAGCTGGACAGCGAGCCGGTCAACCAAAAATAGGCGGCGTCGTTCGGCCGACCGTCCGACCCGCTGATCAGGCTTACCAGCCCGCCCATCGCGCCCTCGCCGCCAGCGCGCAAGATGGCGATGGCCGGAATGATCGTCACGAAGATGCCAGCGAAAAGTATGGCGACTTCGATGATCGGAAACCAACTGAAACCATTGGCCTCGCGCGCCCCGGCCGGCGTGACCCACAACGACACGCCCACCAGCGCCAGAATCAAGACATCGCGCAGCACACCCTGCAACTCGACCTCGACATGATAAATCGCGAAGCCGACGCCCGGCTTCCACAGGCCGCTCATCAGCACCACGCCGACCATGGCGACCAACAACAGGATGTTGCGCTTGCCTTCGATTCCGACCCGGGAATCTCCCGACCCCGGGGGCGCCACGTCCCCGCGGGCGAGGTAGCTGTCGATCGCAAAAAAAAGCGGCAGCAGCACCGCCACGCAAAACAGGGTCGCTGGCAAAAGGTGGATTGTCGGCCAAAAGAAATCGACGCCCTTCAGGAAGCCAAGGAACAACGGCGGATCGCCAAGTGGCGTCAGCGAGCCACCAATATTGCCGACCAAAAAAATGAAGAAAATCACGACGTGGGCGCGATGCCGCCGCCAGGAGGTGGCGCGGATCAGCGGTCGGATGGTTAACATTGCCGCGCCCGTGGTTCCCGCCCAGCCCGCGATGATGGTCCCGATCGCCAGGATGGCGGTATTGCCGGCGGGTGTGCCGCTCATCCGGCCCGTCACCGTCACGCCACCGGCAACGGCGAACAGTCCCAGCAGCAGAACCACGAACGGGATGTATTCCAATAATACCGTATGCAGCAGCTCAAAGGCCGCGACCGGGACGCCGTGCAGGGCCGCGAAGGGTAATAGAAAACTCAGCGCCCAGAAACCCGACACCTTACCGAAATGGTGATGCCAGAAATGCGGCGCGGCCAAGGGCAGGATCGCGATCGACAGCAGCAGCCCCGCGAACGGCCCCACCCAAATCAGGCCCAGCGCCGCGCCGTCGATATGCGGTGATACCCCCATCGAACCGGAGTCCTAGTTCTTTTTGCTCAGTTGCAGGGCGAGGTCGATGGCGTCGATGACATCGTCCGGCCGCGTATAGGGAATCATGTGGCCGGCGCCGCTTAGTACGATCAGCCGTGACGCGGGAATCTCCGCGTGCAGGCGGAGCGAATGGCGCTCCGGCAGAACCACGGGGTCGGCATCGCCGGTCAGCAGCACGATCGGCAGGTCGATGTCGCGGTAGCGGCTCTCGATCGCCCGAAGCGACGGGCTCAATTCCCGGATGTCCTCCGAGTTGGCGCGGTAATGCGATGCGCGCAGCGTCAATGCCACGGGGTAGTTGGCGAAGGAAGGCGGCACCGGCTCGGGCGCGAATGCACTTTGGACATAGGACTCGCCCAACATCTGTCCGGCCGGCACCAATATCGTGTTCATCAACAATTCGCCGACGATCGGCCATTGCGGCGCTCGGTACATCAGCCCAACGGGATTCGCGGAGGGATAGACATAACCCGAAAGCAACACGAGCCCGGCCAACTCGTCGCCATGGGCGACAGCATAGTTGAGCGCCAACGCCGCCGACCAGGAATGAGCAACGAGAAGTGGCTTCTCCACACCCAGCCGACGCAGGGCTTCGCGCAGCAACTCGGCCTGCAACGCCGGGGTTGTAACTGTTGCATTCGGCCGCTCGCTGTGGCCGAAATCGGGGCGGTCGAAGACGATCACGCGATTTTTCGCCGCGACGCGATCGAAAATCGTATCGGTGAAGACCTGCATGACGCCGTTCGAGCCATGCAGCATGACCACGGGCGAGCCTTCGCCCTTGTCGAGGTAGTGCAGACGCACGCCCTGGGATTCAACAAAGCGGCCGATCGGGGGATAGGCCGCTTCCGCCTGGTGGTGGGCGGTCTCGCTGTAGAAGAATAGGCCGGCGAACATGGCGCCGATGGCGGCGAGGGCAATCACGGTATCTCCGCGGGTGAAAATCGGTGGCAAAAACCGGGGCCGAAGCAAGAATTGCTTCCCGCATCGTCTTTCCTGCCTGTATTTCTGTATCGACACCTGCCTGTATAGCGCAGCGGCTTCGGGTTCGACCAGTTAGAGCAGATGCCGCGAGGAATTGCGGGGTAGAAAAATGACGGCGACAATTCGCGCGGCCTTTTCGCTGCTTGTGCTGTGGGCGGCGGCGCCGTTCCTCGCGGCCACGCAGGCTGCTGCGCCCGCGGATTTGGGCGAGTGGCAATCCCGCTTCGGGCGGGAACATCCGCTGGCCGGCCGGATCTACATACCCGCGACCGGGTCGTTTGCCCTCCCCGAGGCCATGTTAGGCGAATTACTTCAGGCACGGCTCGTATTGGTGGGCGAACGCCACGACAATCCCGACCATCATCGCCTTCAGGCGTGGTTGGTCGAATCCTTGATCGTCGGCGGGAGGCGCCCCGCGGTCGTCTTCGAGATGATCGCCACCGACCGCCAAGAGACAATCGCCGCCCATCTCGCGACTCGCCCGAAGGATGTTGCGGGCTTGGGCGCCGTTCTCGATTGGGAGCGCAATGGATGGCCAGCGTGGTCGTTCTACCAACCGATTGCCGCGGCGGCGATCGGCGCGGGCCTCCCGGTTGTTGGCGGCGGATTGCCGCGAACCGTCCAACGTCAGGTTTCGGCCGCCGGCGTGGCCTCATTGGAGCCCGGGTTCGTCGAGCGGCTGGGCCTTGCCCGACAACTCGACCCGGCTGCGGCTCGCTCCCTCCGCGAAGAATTGGCGGCCGGCCATTGCGGCATGCTTCCCGAAACCGCGCTCGATCGCATGGGTGAAGTGCAACGCGCCCTGGACGCGCAAATGGCCGACAGCCTGGTGCGCGCGGCGGCCGGCCCCGGCATCGACGGCGGAGTTTTGATCGCCGGTACGGGTCATATACGACGCGATCGCGCCGTGCCCTGGCATCTTGGCCGATTCGTGCCGGAGGCAAAGGCGGTCGTGATCGGTCTGGTCGAGGTTGACGACGACACGCCCTCGCCCGTGGATTACCGCGCCCGATTCGGCCGCGACCTGCCTTTCGACTATGTGTGGTTCACGGCACGCGTGACAAACGAGAACCCTTGCGAAGCCTTTGCCGAGCAGCTTCGACAAATGAACCCTCAGGGACGGTGACTGATGACTGAATTCGCATGCGAGCCAATGCCCCTGCTCCCGTGAAGCCAAGTCCGGGACTTCCGCTCGTTGTGTGGGTGCCCTCGGTCATCGTCGCGGTCGCCGTGTTGCTTGCGATCTTCGGGGGCTAAGCAGTCGGTGCCGTGCACTCCGGTCTCGATGATCGTGAACGGCAAGCCGGTGTCGGCAGCCATCGACGCCCGCACACTGCTCGTCCAGTTTCTGCGCGAAACGCTGCGCTTGACCGGAACCCATGTCGGTTGCGACACCAGCCAGTGCGGTGCCTGCGTGGTCCAGGTCGATGGTCGCTCGGTAAAAAGCTGCACCATGCTGGCCGTCCAGGCGGAAGGGGCTCAGGTCACAACCATCGAGGGGCTGGCCCAAGGCGGCAGACTGCACCCGATGCAAGAAGCCTTCCGCGATCATCACGGCGTGCAATGCGGTTTCTGCACGTCCGGAATCGTGATGAGCGCGCTCGACCTCGTGCGCCGGTTCCCGGACCCCAGCGAACACCAAATTCGAGAATGGCTCGAAGGCAATCTGTGCCGCTGCACGGGCTACCACAACATCGTCAAATCCATCGCCGCCGGGGCGAAGGCCATGCGGGGTTAGTCGTGCGCGACTTCGTCTATCACCGCCCAGGTAAATTGGACGAGGCCACTGCCGTCATGGCGAAGGCAACGGATGGCCGGTATCTAGCCGGTGGCCACGCCTTATTGCCGCTGCTAAAGCACCGATTGGACCACCCCTCCGATCTCATCGATCTGGGCGCGATCGCGGAACTGAAGGGCATGGCGGTGGCCGGCGGAATGCTGACCATCGGCGCCATGACGACTCACGCCGAGGTGACGAATTCAGATGTGGTCAGGGCTAGCATTCCAGCGCTCGCCGATCTCGCCGCGGGCATCGGCGATCCACAGGTCCGCAACCGTGCCACCCTGGGTGGGTCGGTCGCCGGCAGCGGCCCCACGGCGGACTATCCCGCGGCGTTACTCGGACTCGGCGCCACCATCCATACCGACCGGCGCCAGATCGAGGCGGACGATTTCTTCATCGGTACGTCCAAACCGGTGCTCGGCAAGGGCGAAATCGTCATCGCAGTTGCCTTTCCGGTTCCGGAGAAGGCGGCCTACGTGAAATTTCCCGGTCTCGCGTCGCGTTATCCCCTTGCCGGTGTATTCGTCGGCAAATTCTTGAATGGTGTTCGGGTCGCCGTGACGGGCGCCGGTCCCTGCGTTTTCCGCCACCCGGACATGGAAAGAGCTCTCGCCACCGACTTTGCCCCCGGGGCCATCGAGGGGCTGCGAATCCCGGTCGCCGGGCTAAGGTCCGATCTACACGCCAGCGCGGAATATCGCGCTCATCTGGTGGGCGTCGTGGCGCGGCGCGCGGTTGCTGCCTGCGGCTGAGAACCACCCTCAAGCTTTCGTGTTTGGCATAACCCGATCGACGGGCCTCTAATCCGCGCTTGCGTTGCGCGAAAATCGAGCCAAAATCAATTGAACCCGGGGTGACGCGATCCCACGTCATCTCCCCGACAAAAATCCAACCCGGAGGTTGCGCCCATGAGTACCGATCCATCGGATGATGTATTGAGCACTGCCGGCGAATGGCGAAAGGGCGGCAAGGGTGTCGCCGTCGCCACCGTCGTCCAAACCTGGGGCTCTTCGCCCCGCCCCATCGGCAGCCAATTGGCCGTCGACGACGACGGTTCGTTCATCGGCTCGGTCTCCGGCGGCTGCATCGAAGGCGCTGTCATCAAGGAAGCCCTCGAAATCATCGGCACGGGCAAACCCAAACTGATGGAATTCGGCGTCAGCGATGAGCAGGCCTGGCAGGTCGGGCTGGCCTGTGGCGGCAAGGTGCGTGTTTACGTCGAACGATTGGACTAAGAAAAAAAGATGAAACGCGAACATTTCGAAGCGTTGCAAGCGGCGCGCGCCAAGAAGGTGCCGCTCGTCGTCGTCACCGAAATCAAGACCGGCAAACAGGCGCATGTCTACTACAAGGACATCAAAGGCGATCTCGTGCCATCGGCGGATTTGGTCGCCAAGGCGCGTCAGGCGCTCAAGGATGACCTCGGCGGCATGGTCGAGGGGCCGGACGGCATGCACTTCCTGCATGTCTACAACCCGCCGCCCCGCGTGATTCTCGTGGGAGCCGTGCATATTTCGCAGCCCTTGGCCCAAATGGCGGCGCTGACGGGTTATGGCGTGACCATCGTCGATCCCCGCCGGGCGTTCGCCAGCGAAGACCGGTTTCCCGGCCTTGAGGTCACGACCGACTGGCCGGACGAGGCGCTGGAGAGGCTGGCGCCGGACACGCGCACGGCCGTCATCATGCTGACCCACGATCCGAAGATCGACGACCCCGCGCTTGAGGTCGCTCTGAAATCTCCGGCCTTTTACGTGGGCGCTTTGGGCAGCAAGAAGACTCATGCCAAACGCGTCGTGCGCCTAAAGGAAATGGGCTTCGACGATGCGGCCATAAACCGCATCCGCGCTCCGGTTGGAATTGAGATCGAGGCGCGGTCGCCGGCGGAAATCGCGGTCTCCATCATGGCCGAGGTTACTGCCATTCGGCGTGGGCACATCACCGGAGCCGGCCCATGAAAATGGGGGAATTCCCCCTTGCCGAAGCCGAAGGTGCGGTCCTCGCCCATTCCGTGAAGCTGGGCACCAAGACGTTCAAGAAGGGCCGCATTTTGAGCGCGGCCGATCTTGCGACCATCGCCGCCGCCGGGCGCGACCGGGTGATGGCGGCGCGCCTGGAGCCGAGCGATGTTGGGGAGGACACCGCCGCGACCGCACTCGCCGAGGCTGTTGCCGGCGAGAACTTGCGGCGCAGCGTCGCCTTCACGGGACGTTGCAATCTATTCGCCGAGGCGCGCGGCCTTGCCGTCATCGACCGCCAGCGTCTCGACCGTGTCAATCTGGTCGACGAAGCGATCACGATCGCCACCGTGCCGCCCTATGAGATCGTCGAGCCGAAGCAGATGGTGGCGACGATCAAAGTCATCCCCTTCGCCGTCTCCCAGGCTCTCGTTGATGCGTGTATTGCTGCGGCCGCGGGCGCCACCAAGCTCATCGGCGTCGCGACCTTCAAGCGCAAGCGCATTGGATTGATTCAGACCCTGCTGCCGGGGTTGAAGCCGAGCGTGATCGAGGGCACGGTCGAGGCGACGCGCCTTCGGGTCGAGGGACTCGGCTGCGAACTTCACCGTGAGATTCGCTGTCCGCATGAAGAAGCGGAAACCGCCGCCGCCGTCGCCCAGCTCAAGGGCGAGGGCTGCGACATCGTCCTCATCATGGGCGCTTCGGCCAACACCGACCGCCGCGACGTCGTGCCGCTCGCCATCGAGCGCCTGGGCGGCGCCGTCGATCATGTCGGCATGCCGGTCGATCCGGGTAATCTGCTGGTCTTCGGCCATGTCGGCGAGGTTCCGACCGTCGGCCTGCCGGGCTGTGCGCGCTCGCCGAAATTCAATGGATTCGACTGGGTGCTGCAACGGCTGGCCGCCGACGTGAAGGTGACGCGCGAGGACATCATGCGCATGGGCGCCGGCGGACTGCTGACGGAAATTTCCTCGCGTCCCCTCCCCCGCGCCAACGCGACCAAACCGGCGGACGCCGTGCAACGAGCCGCCCACATCACGGGCGTGGTGCTGGCCGCCGGCATCGGCAAACGCATGGGCGCCAACAAAATGGCCACGATGGTCGACGGCGCGCCGATGATTTCGCACGTCGTCGATAGCGTCATCGCCTCGCACGCCAAACCCGTCATCGTGGTCACCGGCCATGAGCCCGAACGTGTCAGGGACGCGCTCAAGGGCCGCAACGTGACCTTCGTTCACAATCCGGATTACGCCACCGGACAAAGTACTTCGCTCCGCGCCGGTATCGCGGCGGTTCCAGCCGATGCGGACGGCGCCATCGTATGCCTCGGCGACATGCCGCGCATCAAACCGGCCGACATCGATCGCATCGTTAATGCCTTCAATCCGGTCGAGGGTCGCGGCATCGTGGTGCCGACTTGGAAAGGCAAGCGCGGGAACCCAATATTGTGGGCTCGTCGATTTTTCGACGAGATGAAAGCGGTTTCCGGCGATATTGGCGCGCGCCAGATCATCAGCGCCCACGGAGAAGCGGTTTACGAACTCGAAATGGGCGACGATTCCGCGCTGGTCGATGTCGACACGCCGGAGGCGCTCGCCTCCCTCGCACCAGCCATGAAAGCGACCGCATGAGCGACGACCTTTATCAGCAAGAAATCATGACGCTGGTTAAATCGGCGATTCGCGCGGGTAAGCTGTCGAACCCGGACTCCGCGGCCACTGTCGACAATCCGCTGTGCGGCGACCGGGTGACGGTGGAGCTTAAGCTCGATGGTGAGGTCATTACCGATCTTGCCCACAAGGTTCGGGGTTGCGCGTTGTGCCAGGCCTCGGCCTCGGTGATCGGGTCTCACGCCATTGGACTGCGGCTTGCCGATGTTCAAGGCGCGGTGAAGGCCCTCAAGGAGATGCTGACGGGCAGCGGCGCTGTGCCCGTGGGTGCCTGGGCCGACCTTGGCGCATTTCTTCCCGTACGCGACCATAAAAGCCGGCAGGAATGCGTTCGCCTGCCCTTCTCCGCCTTGGAAAAGGCGCTGGCCGGGGCGAAGCCTAAGCTCTAACCGCCGAGGCCCGGCGACCGCGGCTCACCCGTCGCCCCAGAAAATCGATAACCGCGTCGGCCACGCCAAAATCATAAAGATCGTTATGCCCCGCATCGGCGATGAAGGCCGATTCGGTGGGCTTCGGCGACGCCGATTCCAGCCGTCGCGCATGATCGACCGGCACCACACTGTCGAGCTCGCCATGCAGGAACAGCTTGGGCGCCGCAACGTTGGCGATCGCGGTCAATGAATCGAAGAGGTCGATGACCAGCGGCCGCACCGGAAGAAATGGATAGTGATACGCGGCGAGGTCGGAAATCGATGTAAAGGCCGATTCCATGACGACGCCGCCGACGGCGCATCGGCTGGCGAGCTGAATGGCGATGCCGCTACCGAGCGATTCGCCATAAACGACGATGCGGTCGTTGGGCACACCCCTCTCAGCGAGAAAATCATAAGCGGCCTGTCCGTCGGCATGGAGGCCCGCCTCGTCTGGCGACCCCGGGTTGCCGCCATAACCGCGATACCCGACAAGCAACAGCCCGATACCGGCATTGAGATAGGGCCTGACTTTCTCGCCACGATGGCCGATATGGCCGGCATTTCCGTGAAAATACGCCATCGTGGCCTGACCATTGGCCGCCGGCCGGTACCATGACAGTAGATCCAGACCGTCCTCCGTTCGCAGATGGACGGTCGACATATCTTCGACCCCGGCGAGGGCGCGGTTGGGTGTGCTGACATCAGGGTAATACAGGAGCCGCCTTTGGCCCATCGATACGGCGTCCACGACGCCGCTATAGGCCGCAAACGCGGCCTCCATCCAACCATGCATGCAGTCAATCCGGTCATCGCGCCGGACCATCTGCTTTCGGAAGGAAAGCCCGACTCCAGCTTAGTGTATAGTATAGCCGCAATCGCGACCGCGGATAGACCGCCTTTAGGATGAGGCGGCGGCGGACGTCGCCCCGAGGGATTTTCATGCTGCGACGCCTTCGCCTTCTCACCGGCGCCGTTCTCTTCACCTTCATCGCAACTCATTTCGCAAATCATGCCCTGGGTCTGGTTTCGCTTGAGGCGATGGAGGAAGGCCGCCTCTGGTTTCTCATGATTTGGCGGGGCCCCATCGGCCGGCCCCTGCTCTATATCGCGCTGCTGGTTCATTGGCTGCTCGCGTTGTGGGCCATCTATCAACGCCGCCGTTGGCGCATGCCGCTCCCGGAGGCGCTCCAGCTTCTGTTGGGTCTGGCGATTATTCCGATGCTGTGGACCCATGTCATCGGCACGCGCGGCGCGACCTCGATGTTCGGGCACGAGGACAGCTACGCCTACGTTCTGCTGATTATCTGGCACCAGCAGCCGGCGGATGGCGCCCGCCAGGCCCTCGCCCTGCTCGTGGCATGGACGCATGGCTGCACCGGTCTTTATTTTTGGTTGCGGCTACGGCCATGGTTCGCCAAGGCCGTGCCCTGGCTTTATGGCGGCGCGCTCATCGTCCCGATCCTAGGCCTCCTCGGCTTCGTCAGCGGCGGCAGGGCGGTCGCAGAACTGGCGGCCGACCCGGCTTTTGTGCGGCAGATCATGGCCGGCCGCACCGCCGGTCAATACCTCGTCCTTCGTGAAATCATCGACGGTGTGACGATTGCCTTTGTGTCAAGCCTTGTCCTGGTCCTCGCGGCAAGGGTGGTGCGCGGCCTTGTCGAACGCAGACGCGGCCTGATCCGCATCTCCTATCCTGGCGGGCGGCAAATATCGACAATGCCAGGCATGTCCGTTCTCGAGGCCAGCCAACGCTTTGGCATCCCCCATGCCTCGGTCTGCGGCGGCCGCGGACGGTGTTCGACCTGCCGCGTCCGCATCGGGCAGGGATTGGAAGCGCTGCCGCCGCCCTCGCCCATTGAAAAACGCGTGCTCGACCGGGTTGGGGCGGCACCCAATGTGCGGCTGGCCTGCCAGATTCGCCCCCTTCGTGATCTGGAGATAACGCCGCTCCTGCCGGCGACGGCAACCGCCGCCGCCGGTTTCCGCCAATCCCAGAGCCACCAAGGGCGGGAGCAAGAAATCGCCATCCTCTTCGCCGACATCCGCCGGTTCACAACATTGGCGGAAAGCAAATTGCCCTATGACGTTGTTTTCATCCTCAACCGGTATTTCGCCGCCATGGGACAGGCCGTGGAAAAGGCCGGCGGCCAGGTTGACAAATTCATCGGTGACGGCGTCATGGCGTTGTTCGGCGTCGATACCGATGCAGCGCGCGGCTGCCGGCAGGCGCTCGCCGCGGCGAAGGACATGGCGGCGCGTATCGACGATCTCAACAATAGCCTGCACGGCGACCTGATCGAGCCGCTGCGCATCGGCATCGGCATTCACAACGGCCCGGTCATTGTCGGTGAGATGGGTTATGCACGCGCGGTGTCCTTGACCGCGGTGGGCGACGCCGTTAACACGGCCAGCCGTCTCGAAACGCTGACCAAGGAATTCGGCGTGCAGCTCGTTGTGTCCGAGGGTGTGGCCGATCGCGCGGGTATCGATCTTGCCAAATTCCCGCGGCATGAAGTGGAGGTGCGTGGGCGTACCGGCACCCTTCCGATTCGCGCCATCGCCGACGCCCGCGAGCTGCCCTGACGCAGGCAGCGAAAACCGTCCCCAACGAAAAGGGGCCTGGCGTTTGCCGCCAGGCCCCTTACGCGCTTGCAGCGCCGATTAGCTCTTTTTCTTCGCCTTGTGGGCCTCGATCGCCTTCTTGAGATCGGTGTATTCGCTGCAACCGAAGGTGCAGAGTTTGTCGAGCTTGGCGAGGTTTTCCTCGGCCTTGGCGACATTGTCCAGCTCAAGGTAAAGCTCGCCGGAATATTCAAGCGCGCCGCGGTGAGCGGGGTCGAACGACAGCGCCTTGGTGTAGTTCTCCATCGATTGCTGCTTGTCGCCGGTCTTGCGCATCACAAAGCCGATATAGCTATAGATGCCCGCGGCGCTCGGGTACTGCACGAGCGCGTTATTCAGGTCGACGAGCGCGGCCTTGAAATTGCCGGCCTTGATTTTGATCTCGGCGGCCCTGTAGTTCGCGTCTGTCAGGATAGCGTCGTCGTCGTTTTGGGGATCGGCCCACACGGCCGATGAAAACATCGCAAGCCCCATGACGAGACCAGCGACAATCGCATTGCGAGCGATCATGTTCATAATAATTTCTCCTTCGCCTCTAACCAGGGTTCAGCCTCGCCGCGGTGCGGTGGCGGCCATCTTCACGACGTCTCCGGCAAGAACCAGCCGGCCTCGCATCTCGTATTCCGCCCATCATAGCCGGGGTACGGTCGGGAACCAACAGAGCGTCCAGTCACATCTGCGCGATATATCGCGCAATATACCCCGTCTAATGTATACACCCGTGGCCCGGTCATATTCCCCCGGAGACAGGAAGTTCGAAGCGAATCGTGTCGGTGCCCACGGTTTCGGCGCGCAGTTCGACCTTTCGTCCGTCGCAATCGACAACGATCGATTCCGGCGCCCCTTGCCCTGGAAATCGGGCCAAACACGGCACCGGACGCACGAGGTCCGGCGCCCCCAGGCCGTCAACGACCAATCGCCAGGCATCACCGTGGCCCCGAACCGACAGATTGCGGCAGATCGCGCCGGCCAGTTCCCTGTAATCGATGAAACGGCGAGCCCCGGCCTTACGCCAGCGATCGAGGCAATCGCGCAGCCACGCCAAGCCCTTAAGCATGGGATCGTTGTCATGAAAATATCCGATCACGGGCAGGCCCGAATCGAACCAGGCGGGATCGACCTCGTGTAGACCCGGCGAAAAAACATGGAGCGCCCAACAGAATCGGTCTCCGTCGCGAATACCGAGGTAATAGCTCCCCACCAACACCAGGCCGAGATCCAGCGCCCGCTCCAGCGCTGGGTTCGTCCACTGCTCTCCCGGACAGATCAGGGTTGTCGGCCGCACCCGAAAATATTCAGCCAGGGCAGTCACCCCCCTTGCCAGCGGATGGTCCTCGGGCGCCAATTTCGCGATCGCGTCACTCGCCCGCGGGCCCAACTCGCGATACCACTGAACCTCGTCATATCGGTCGGGAGATGCCGCCCAGGCCGCCGTGTCGGGGTGCATATGGGTGAACCCATGCAGTTCGACCTCGACCATTCCGCCGCGCCGGAGCGCCTGGATACCGGCATATTCCGCGCGATAGTCATGAACCTGCCCCGGCGCGTGACCGAGCAGGTCGCGATATTCAACCGCCGGAGACGCGTAAACCGCGCCGGGAACACGGGCGACCTCCCTGCCCTCGACCAACAAGACGCCGCGCCGCGGATCGCCGTCATCGACCCAACCGGAGACATAACCCGCCGACAGCCGCGCCTGCTGGCGCCCAAGCTCCGCACCCAGGGCAAGCCAGTCCGAAATGCCAAGTTTCGGGTACGTCCATTCCCGCAGAAAAACGTTCTGGGCGCCGCCGGGATCGTCCATTCGCAGAACCATGGTCGCCGTCAGGTCGAACCACGCGACCGGCGTCAGCGCCGATTGGGTCAGGAGGTGACGAATACACGCAGTCGCCACACCCGTGGCGTCGCGCGCGGCGCTCGGGTGAAAACCCAGCGCGATGACACTGCCTCTCCCCACCGACCGTGTCGAGACGATCGGCGCCCCATCGAGAAGGACCAAGGCGGCGGCGTCACCCGCGGTGGACAAGGCTTGGGCGTCGAGACGGTGACGGCACAGCCACCTCTCCCCGGCGCCCGACCCGCACCAGGCCAAGGTTCGTCCAGCCAGCCGGGCCGCGTCCGCGGCCGCTCCGGAGAGCCTGGCCCAGCTGCCCTCTGCCGCCCCAGCTCGGCCGATGACAACCACCGGATGGCGTTCGAGCCATAGGGCCAACGCCGCCTCGCTGTCGGCGTCGATCCGGTCGGGGTCGCGGGCGACAATGATCCAATGCGGCGGCGCCTGGCCCTCTCTTGGGAAGGGCAGGCTTTCGCAGATTTCGGCGCGCCAGCCGAGAAGTCGGGCCAGGGTCAGCCAATCCAGCGCCTCGCGCTGCTCGGGCGGCATCCACCCGCCGGTTCCCCAGATGCGATCCTGCGCGCGTACATCGCCCGGGGACGATAGAATCAACATTGCGGGATCAGGCCGCGTCATCGGCGACCCTTGCGATGGAAAAACACTCCCTAAGCTGGGCGCCAATAGCGGCCTGCGACACTCGCTTTTCCGCCATCGCCCGCGCCCGCGCCCGCATCGCCATGTCGCGGCCTTGGCCCTTGAGCACCTCGGTCAGTTTGGCGACCAACGCGGCATCGTCGCCGGGAGGGATCAGCCAGCCCGTCTCCCCGTCAATCACCAACTCCGGCACCCCACCCACTTTTGTGGCCAGCACCGGGGTGCCGCACGCCATGGCCTCGCCGACGACCGTTGGGAACCCCTCGCTCGACGAGTTCAGGACGAGGCAGGTGGCAGCCGCGTAGAGCGGCGCCAATTGTTCGGCGCCCGACCGCCAGCCAAGGAAGCGGACTGCCGAAACGCCTTCCGCTCGGTCGCGCAAGGCGCTGGCATCGGGGCCGTCGCCGGCGATCAGCAACTCGGCGTTAGTGTCTTCGGCGGCCATCTTGAAACAGTCGATCAACGCGCCGACCCGCTTGACGCGGTCTTCAAGCCTGCCGACGAACAAGACATAGACGCGCCCAGGATCGAGCCCGGCCAGCCGGCAGGCTGTGTTCCGATCCATGGGCTTGAACGCTTGGGTATCGATCGGGGTCAAGATCAATCGCCGACGCTCGGGGCGAACGCCGAAATCGCGGCCGAGCATGTCGCCCTCTTCACGGTTTGAAACGATCAGCCGATCGGCCCGAGGAATCGTCCAGCGTTTGATGGCGGCGGCTTGATACCAATCCGGCCTGCTCCCCGAATGATAGGCGATCAATTTCATCCCGAGGCAGCGCGCCACCATCCACATGACGTCGAAGCGGCCGGTCGCGTAGTCCTGAAGGAACAACACATCCGGCCGATCACGCCGCAGAGCGGTAAACAGAGTTGGAGACACCGCCGCGAGATAGGAGGCGAGCGTCGCGAAAGGCGCGTAGTAACGCCGCCAGCGCCAGGCATTGGCCGAGAGGTAGAACAAGCGCCACAGGAAGCGATGTGCGGCGCCGGAGCGGAGCAGCTTCACGCGGCAGCCGGTAACCGCGTGGCGTTCCTCGCTCAGTTCCGGATTCAGGGACAGGGCGTACCAAATGACGTCGCCGACCTCGCGCTGCAATGTTCCGACGATGGCGTGGTTCGCCGTCGCCGCCCACCGCGTCGCGAAGCTGACTTGATCGACGCCGTAATGGGGATAGAAATCCTCGAAGACATCGCCGTAATCGAGGAACCCGATCAGAAGACGCCGCCGGGTCATGACCCGGCGTGGGCGGGCGCCGCCTTGCGAACCGGATTCAAAGCGCGTTCGAGCAGGCTCGGCAGCACTTTATCGGAATCGAAATATGCCTCGGCGATCTCGCGCGCCGCCTGGCAATGAGTCTCGTACCGGGCCTCGATTTCACCGATCGCGCCGATCGCTTCCTCCGGACTTGAAAAAGTCAGCACGCCGCGCCCGGTGTCCATCCACCGCGAAAACCCCGTGTCCTCGACGACAACCGGCCGCCCCGTGGCGAGATAGGTGACGCTGCGTTCGCTGAACCAACCACACCGGCTCACGACATAACCATGTTTGGCGATGCTGAATTCCGCCTTCGATCGCCGGATGAAGTCTTCATAAGTCCCAGGGTCTTTGGACACGGCTAGCGGCGATTTCAACTTCCAGCCATTGGCCTTGAGCAGGTCGCGGGGCGGATGGCCACCGACGGCGAACTCGAAGGAGGCGTTGGCGCGTTTTGGCAGGTCGAGATAGGGCTGGATGGACTTCGATTTGTGGCCGTATTCGATGCCGGCATGGCGTGTCGGTTTCGGATAGCTGTCCCACAGCATGACGGTCGTATACCGGCCCCGCGGTTTGCCGGCGGACATCGGAACGGATTCGAGCACGAGGGGCTGGCGAGTCGGCTGCCAGGGAAAGCCGTCATCGGGAATACGGCCTTCCGGGCGGCCGAAATTTTCACCAAAGCTGAAAAAAGCGGTATGGGTCGCCGCCTGCTCCCGCGCCGCCGCATCGTTCAGATGCCGGACCTGCGTGAAGGCCGGGTCTTCGTCGACCAAAACCCTCGCCGGCACCTCCAACAGCCAGGGATGGATGCGGTTAACGCCGCATAGGTTGAGGACCAGATCGGCGGAGCCCACGACGTCGCTGATGCGATGGGCCGCCGGCCCCACCCATTGGTCGTTGCGCATGTCGAAATAGGCCCAACGCCCGTCGAGGTCGATCCGGTCAAAGGCCGCGGCCGCGAAGCGGAGGCCATAGGATGGATCGGTGTCGAGGACGTTGCGCGATGGATCGTAGCAGGAGGCGTAGTCGTCACCGTGTTCGAGGAAATATGCCTCGTGGCCCAGCCGCCTCAACCCACGCAGGAATTGCAAATTGCTCCACACCATGCCCCCGAGCGGGCCGCGCACGACATAGCCGAGGACAACAATGCGCAGACCCTTCACGATGGCCTCATGGCGTCGTCGATCAGTTGGCTGAGCACACGGTCGCTGTCGAAATAGTCGCGGGCGATTTCGCGGGCCGCGCGCGCATGACGCGGATAATCCGCCTCGACGGCCTGGATACCGGCAATCGCCTCTTCCTTGGTCGTGAACGGAACGACTCCAAGTCCGACCGGCAGCGCCGCCGGGAAGCCGGTGTCCTGCACGACAACCGGGCGGCCCGCCGCCATGTAGCAGGCGGAACGGCAGCTGAACCACCCGGTTCGCATCGCGACATAGACGTGTTTGGCCGTGGAAATTTCACCGCGCGATCCGGCGAGAAACAAGCGGTAGTCCTCAGGGGTCAATGTGGCGGTGGGGCCGTCGATCGTTTCCCAGCCGCCGACCTGGGCCCGCATGACTGGCGGATATTTGCCGCCGATGGCAAGTTTAAAGGCAAGCCCGCCGCCAGCGCCGCGGGGCAGGTCGATGAGTCTGCCGAATTCGGCGTCCTTGCTGTAGTAACGCGCGCCGCGATAGGTCAAAGGCCCCTTGAAGTCGTTCCACGTCATGACCGTCGTCCACGGTGCCTTCTCCGGCGCCGGAGCAATATGAGTCCACAGCGAACTCACGATCGGCATGCGCGTCGGCGTCCAGTCGTAGCGCAGCTTGGGCACGGAGCAATCCGCCGATCGAATATTCTCCGCGTAGGTAAAATAGCGGTCATGGCTGGCCACACCGCATGACCACTCGGGCACGTTCCAGGACCAAGGGAACCTTTCGCTCAGAACAATCTGGTTGTAGCCGGGGTCGGTGTCGATGAACGCTTTGACGCACCGCGGATTCAAGAAGATGGGAAATGGGCTGGCACCGCTGACATTCAGCCAAAGATCGGCCGTGCGGGCGACGGCCTCGAACGAGGTCATGTCCATGCCATAGCTGGTCTGATCGAGGTGAAAATAGTGCCAGCGCTCCGCCAGGTCCGGGGCGTTGCGTTCGAAGAAGGCCTTAAAGAACGAGGCCGAGTACGAGCCGTCCGCGGACCTTGCCCTTTCACGGGGTTGATACGGCCAGGCCCCGGTACCTTCATGGTAATAGACATCGTGCCCTAGCCGACGCAGGCCGATCGCGTATTGCAGATAGTCCCAGGCGACGCCGCCGACCGGATACAAGCCGACCAGTCCGGTGACGACGATGCGCAGCTTCGAATCCAAAATCGCAGTCCGCTGGGTTGGCCCGAGTGAAAATCGAAAATCAGGCTTACGTGGAATTGGCCAGGCGTTCGAGTATTTTCCGACCTTTCTCGCCCCCGTCGCCTTTTAGGTTGCTTTCGAGAACCTCATTAAGCGCCGCGATATGGGTCTTGATCCCGTCCACGCCCGCCCAAGATAGGCATGTAGCGACTCGGCGATCATGGAAATAATTGCAAAACCAAATACTTCTCCCTGACCTTTCAGGTCATGGGAGAGGCGACGAATTGGTTCCCACGCAGTTTGGCCGGATTCCGCACCACCCTCGGCGATCATTGTTTTCAGACGCGCGAGGTCGGCGGCGAATTGGTCCAAGAATTGCCCTCGCAAGGCCGCAACGGCGGCATGGGCGGCGGCAACCCGGCCATCCCAATCCAACAATGATGCCTCCAATTCCGGTTCGGTCTTCTCGGCGCGCGGTCCTGGCATCGGCCAATCTCGTTCCACTCCGGCGGGGTCGAAAATTTCAATGATAATAGCGATGCCCGAGCCGGCGGTCATCGCCATGCCAGACAGCGGCGAAGCCAGACCCCTTGAGGATCAGCCTCGCCGCTCGGCAAACCTAGATAAACAACGGAGGGCAGCCGCGATTATTCCCGATCGGGCGGCCGCCGGTCGATTGTCTTACGACTGACCGCGGTCGTGCCGTTGCTGGTCACGGACGGCATCGAGGTAGCAAAGATCATGGCCCTGCTTCCAGCCGAGGGAATAGTCGGTCTCGGCCATGCGCGCGGTCCTGCGAGAAAGTCGTGGGCTGCCCGACTTCGTATCTCGCGCTTTGGCAGCCATCGGCATTGCCGGCCCGATAGGCGGCAGTCTGCGGAACCGCTTGTTGCTGAACGCAGCCGGCGAGGACGGCCATGGCAAGGGCGCCGGCCGCAAATACGGGCAGGCGTAAGACATTGATATTTTTCATTTGGGCCTGTCTCCGAAAATTTGCGGTAAGCGAATGGGTTGTCATTTAAGGCGTTATCGTCTTTGCGCAAGTGCCTAGATGCGAACGATTCGCAAGCCAGTCCTTAATCCTGGGTTCAGGCAAATCGTGGTAGCCGGAACTCATGGGAAGAAATGCCGACATCGTTGCTCCGGTGCCGCCCCACGCCGGCGCGGATGGTAAAAAACGAATCCCGCAGGAATCACCCGCCACTGTCGTGCAAGAGAACAATGGAACCACGCGGCGCGACACAGCGGGGCCGGGCGGCGACGAACACCTGATGACGCTGGTCGCTGCGGGCAACCATGACGCTTATCGGTTGCTAGTGAACCGGCATCTACCTCGAGCGCTATCATTGTCGCGGCGAATCATGGGAGATGCGGGGATCGCCGAAGAGGTCGTGCAGGAGGCATTCTTGAGAGTTTGGGTGAAGGCTTCGGCGTGGCGGCCCAGGGATTCGATCTCCGGAGGTGCGATGTTTTCGACTTGGCTGCACCGCGTATTGGTGAATCTGTGCATCGATCGCAAGCGACAACGGCCGCTCGCCGACCTGGAGAGCGCGGGCGAACTCACGGACTCCGCGCCGCGGGCCGATGACATGATCGAGCAGGACCAGCGAAAGAAAATGTTGGATGCCGCCATGGCCGAGCTGCCTTTGCGTCAAAGGACGGCCTTGGCGCTTTGTCATTTCCAGGGTTTGAGCAATATCGAAGCGGCGGCCGCGATGTCGCTGACCGTCGGCGCGGTCGAATCCCTTCTCGTTCGCGCCCGGCGCACCTTGCGGCGCAGTCTTGAGACCATGGCCGGCGAACCCCGGCGGGAACGGGCATGAACGAAAAAAGGCTCGAATTTCTGTTGGCCTGCTATGGCGCCAGCCCCGAACGTTGGCCGCCCACCGAGCGTGCGGCCGCGCAAAGCTTGCTGGCCGCCACGCCGAAATTGCGTGAAGTCGCCGACGCGGCGCGCGGTCTGGACGAATATCTCGAAGCGGGTCCGGTTTCATCCCGGAACATTGAAATCCAGGCCAGGTTGGCCGCGGCCATCCTCGCCCGCGCCAAGACGGTTAAACAGGAAAGGCCACCTGCCCCGATTCCCCTTCGGGACAAGGGCATCGCTTGGCTCGGTTGGTTGCGACCGTTGTGGCCGAATCTGGTCGGCCTTGCTGCTTCGGCCGCGCTCGGCCTTTTCGTGGGGTGGATGGACATCGACGCCTTGGCGGATGTATTGACCGACGAGGTCGTTGGCGAAGTCACAATCGAGGAGGACTCGTCATGGTAAGCTTGGAAGGCCGATCCCGCTGGTTTAGTCTGGTTCTCATGCTTTCTATTGCGGGGAACCTTTTCCTGGGCGGGATCGTTGCGGCCCGCTGGA
>SHVT01000017.1 GCA_009694125.1 Rhodospirillaceae bacterium
AAGATGCGCTTTTCGCTGTACAGCGAATGGGCGACGATATCGAGCAGGCGGCTGACCTCCGCCTGAAACACGCGATTTTCGCCCGCCATGCCGTGCTCCTATTTCGTTTCTCGACGCGCACTCCATCTATGCAAGGACGGCCCGCGACGCAACCCCCCTCGCCGAAGTCCGGGACAGGAGATTATCGGGACAATGCCCAAATTGCCGGATGCGGAGCGGTCGTGGGTGGCCGAACGCCAGCGCCTGACCGATGAAATCGCCGGGGACGCGTTGGCGACATCGGGCATGACCGGTCGCCGATCCTTCGCCCCGGCAATCATGGGCGCCGTGAACCGCGTGCCCCGGCAGGAATTCGTGCCCGCCGAACATCGCGGCCGCGCTTATGAGAACGTTCCCTTGCCCATCGGGCACGGCCAGACGATTTCACAGCCCTATATCGTGGCGTTGATGACCGACCTGGCGGCGCCCACGAAGGGCGACACCGTGCTCGAAATCGGTACGGGTTGCGGCTATCAGACCGCGGTGCTGGCGGAGCTTGCCGGCACGGTCTGCTCCATCGAGATCGTTCCCGAACTTCAGATCGCGGCGGCGGAAAGACTGGCCCGTCTTGGCTACCGCAATGTCGCCCTGGCCACCGGCGACGGCCATCGCGGGTGGCCGGAAAAAGCGCCGTTCGACGCTATCGTTGTCACCGCGGCCGCGGACGCAATCCCACCCGCGCTCATCGACCAGTTAAAGCCCGGCGGCCGGCTGGTTTTGCCGGTTCGAAGCGGGCCGGGCCGCCAGCACCTCATCCTCGGCGAAAAAGGCGCCGACGGTGAGTTACGGACCAGACCCATCCTGCCGGTCGCATTCGTTCCGTTTCGCGGCCCCCTCGAGCCTTCTTGAACCGGCCGGGGAAATCGACGATCCTGCTAGGCGTCATGCCGGTTTCCGCCGAACGCCGTCGGGTCGTTGCCGTTCTGGGTCCGACCAATACGGGCAAGACCTATCTCGCTATCGAGCGGATGCTTGGCCATCGCACCGGCATGATCGGCTTCCCGCTGCGCCTCTTGGCTCGCGAAAATTACGATCGCGTCGTGCGGCTAAAGGGCCCGGCGGTGGCGGCGCTGATCACGGGCGAAGAGCGCATCCTGCCCCCCAACCCCGCTTATTTCCTGTGCACGGTCGAAGCGATGCCGCTCGATCGCGCCGTCGACTTCCTCGCGGTGGATGAAATCCACCTCGCCGCAGACCGGGAGCGCGGCCATGTCTTCACCAACCGCCTGCTGCATGCCCGGGGCGATGCCGAGACCATGTTTCTGGGCGCCGAAACCATCAGCCGGCTGGTGCGGCGGCTGATCCCGGAGGCGGAGTTCGTGACGCGGCCGCGTTTTTCCACGCTGTCCTACGCCGGCACCAAAAAACTGTCGCGGCTGCCGCGACGCAGCGCCGTCGTCGCTTTTTCCGCGGCCGAGGTTTACGGCATCGGTGAATCGATCCGCCGACAGCGGGGCGGAGCGGCGCTGGTCTTCGGCGCCTTGAGCCCGCGCACGCGTAATGCTCAGGTCGCGATGTTCCAGGACGGCCAGGTCGACTACCTGGTCGCCACCGATGCCATCGGCATGGGCCTCAACATGGACATCGATCATGTCGCCTTCGCCGCACTGACGAAATTCGACGGACGGGCGCCGCGTCGGCTGACCGCCGCCGAAATCGCCCAGATCGCCGGCCGCGCCGGACGCCACATGCGCGACGGCACCTTTGGCACGACCGGGGAATCCGGGCCGCTGGATGCCGAGACGGTCGCCGCGGTCGAGGAGCATCGCTTTCCCAAGATCGAGGCGATCTATTGGCGCAACGACGACCTCGATTTCTCGTCGGTGGCCGCCTTGCTCGGCAGCCTCGATCGCCCGACACCGGCGCCCGCCCTCATCCGCGTGCGCGATTCCTCCGATCAGGCGGCGCTGGCGGCGCTGGCCCAGGACACCGACATCATGGCCGTGGCACGGGGCCGCAACGCGGTTCGATTGCTGTGGGACATCTGCCAAATTCCCGACTACCGGAAAATGATGAGCGACGGCCACACACGTTTGCTGGGCCAGATGTTCCACCATCTCAGCCGACCGGCCGGCCGCCTTCCGGAGGATTGGGTGGCGGCGCAAGTGGCCCGTCTCGATCGCTCCGACGGCGATATCGATACGCTGCTCGCCCGCATCGCCAATATCCGCACCTGGACCTATGTGTCGCATCGGCCCGACTGGCTGGAGCGGGCGGCACATTGGCAGGAGCGCACCCGCGAGGTCGAAGATCGCCTGTCCGACGCGCTGCACGAGCGGCTGACCCAACGTTTTGTCGACCGGCGCGCCGCTGCCCTGATCAGCCGGCTCGGCAGCGGGGCGCCTTTGGTGGGCGCGGTGACGCGCGCGAGCGAGGTCATCGTCGAGGGTGGGTCGGCGGGTCGGCTCCAGGGTTTTTCCTTCATTCCCGCCGAGGATTTCGAGGATGGCGGAAAGGCGTTGCGCGCGGCGGTGAACCGGACGCTCCGCGCCGATATCGGCGCACGCGTCCGGCGCTTCGCGGCCGAGGCCGATGCCGCCTTTGGCCTCGCCGAGGGCGGTCGCATCCTGTGGGAACAAGCCGCGGTTGCGCGATTGGCCAAGGGTGACAACATCCTGTCGCCGCGAATCGAGGTTCTGCCATCCGACCTGCTCGAACCCGCGCTGCGGGAGGCGGTCCGCCGCCGCCTCGTCCCCTGGATCGATGCTCGGATTTCGGCCGGGCTGCAAAATCTCTTTCGGTTGCGCGACGCATCCTTCACCGGTGCCGCCCGCGGGCTCGCGTTCCAATTGGTCGAAGCGCTGGGTGTCGTGCCGCGCGAGGCGGCGGCCAAGGCCGTCGCGTCGATCACATTGGCGGAACGGCGGTCGATGGAAAGATTAGGGGTGCGCTTCGGGGAAACCGCCATCTTCCTCCCGTCCCTGATGAAGGAGCGGGCGATACGGATGCGCGGGCTGCTATGGGCGATCCACGCCGAGGTGAACCCGGCCGAGATTCCGTGCGGCCGCCTATCGGTGCCGCGCGACGGTGTATTGCCCGTCGGCCTGTTGGCGGCCTGCGGTTTTATGGCACTCGGTCCGCGTTGGGTGCGCGTCGATCGCGCCGAGCGCCTGGCGACGGCCGCGCACAACCTCGCGCGGCAGGGGCCCTTCAGCCTCCCCCGCTCGTTCGTGGCGATTGTGGGCCGCCCGATCGGCGAAATTCGAGGCGTGCTCGGCGTGCTCGGCTACCGATCCGCCGAATCGGAGGCGGGGCTGGTTTTCACCCCGGCGCCCAGCCGGCGCCGACGCGGAACCGCACCCGCCCCATTCAAAGGGGCCTCGCCCTTCGCCAGTTTGCGCCAATTGGTCGACTCGACCTGATCCATGGCCGACGAGACCTCGATCCGAATCGACAAATGGCTGTGGTTTGCGCGCTTTTTCAAGAGCCGGACGCTGGCGGCGAAGTTGTGCGCCAGCGGTCGCCTGCGCCTCGGCGGTCGCATCGTGGAGAAACCGCACCATGGCGTGAAGGTCGGCGACGTCCTGACGTTCCCTTTGGGCGACGCCATCCGAATCGTCCGCGTGCTCGCCCTGGGCATCCGCCGCGGTACGGCACCCGAGGCGCGGACATTGTTCGAGGACCTCTCGCCGCCGCGGCCGGAGCGGCAACCCGCGGTCGCCGCGCGCGAACCGGGCGCCGGGCGCCCGACCAAGGCCGACCGCCGCGCCATCGACCGCCTCACCGACGAAGAGTGAGTCGACGGCATGCTGGGCTGGACGAACGCCCGAGCGGCAGATAGAAGGTGCCGGGCGTGTGCGCGACAGGGAAGTTCTAGACCATGGAATCGACCAACGGATTTCTTGTCCCGCTGCTCCAAATCATCCTCATCAACATCGTGTTATCTGGCGACAACGCGGTCGTCATCGCGCTGGCCTGCCGTTCGCTGCCGCGCCGACAACAACGGATGGGCATTTTCCTCGGGGCCGGCGCCGCCGTCGTTCTGAGGCTGATCTTCACCGCTTTTGTCCTATATCTGATGGAGGTTCCCTATCTGAAGATCGTGGGCGGGCTCCTCCTCTTTTGGATCGGGTACAAGCTGATGCTGCCCGAGGACGGCCACGATGGGGAGGGAGTCGGCACCGCCGGCTCGCTCTGGGCGGCGATCCGGATCATTCTGGTCGCCGACGCCGTCATGAGCCTCGACAACGTCGTCGCAGTGGCGGCGGCGGCCAAGGGCGACTTCATCCTGTTGGTGCTCGGCTTGGCGATCAGCATCCCCCTCGTGGTATTCGGGTCTCAGATCATGTTGACGGTGATGGGGCGATTCCCCGTTATCATTACCCTGGGCGGCGCGTTGATCGGTTACATCGGCGGCGACATCATGGTCAGCGATCCCGCCATCGCGGGCTGGATCAACCTGCAGGCGCCATGGCTGCACGTCGCCATGCCCGTGGCCGGCGTGGCCGGCGTGGTTCTTTCCGGTAAGATCGCGGGCGGGCGGATGACGCGCCGCCGCATCGCGGCCAGGGAAATCCAGCTCGTGAAGGACTAACGACACTAAGCAACCTTAACCGGGTCCGTGGCCGAGGCGAGAGCCGAAATGACTAAGTTGCTGCTTGCCGTGGATGGGTCCGACTGCGCGAACCGGGCCGCCGCCTTCGTCGCGGCGCTGATGCGCGACGGACACCCGATCGAGGTTGAACTGGTGAACGTCCAGCCCGCCGTTTCCGGAAACGTCGCCACCTTCGCGCCGAAGGGTAGCGTCGAAGATTTCCACCGCGAGGAGGGCCTCAAGGCCCTGCGGCCCGCCCTTGCGCTCCTCGACACCGGCAAGGTGCCGGTTCGGCCGCACGTCCTGGTCGGACCGGCCGCCGAAACCATTGTTCAATTTGCCGCCGACAACGGCGTCGAGCAGATCGTATTGGGGACGCGCGGCCTTGGCAAACTCGGCAGATTTTTGCTCGGCTCGGTGGCCACGAATGTCATCGAGCGGGCCTCCGTGCCGGTCACGCTCATCAAATAGGCCACGTTATGGAATGGATTTTCGATCCGCAGATTTGGATAGCCCTGGTCACGTTGACGGCGCTGGAGATCGTTCTCGGCATCGACAACATCGTGGTGATCGCCATCGTCGCCGGCCGCCTCCCTCCCGATCAGCGTGCCCGCGCCCGTTTGATCGGCCTTTCGGGCGCACTCGTTACCCGATTGCTTCTCCTGCTCACGCTGACCTGGCTCGCGTCGCTGACCGAACCCTGGATCACCGTCGCGGGGTTGGATTTTTCCGGCCGCGATCTGATCCTCATGGTCGGGGGAATGTTTCTGATCGCTAAAGGGACAAAGGAGATTCACGAGCGTGTGGAGGAAGCAGGATCGCAGGATCGCCATCGCCCCGCCGCCGGGTTCGCTGCCGCAGTCTTCCAGATCATCTTGATCGATATCGTCTTTTCGTTCGATTCGGTCGTTACGGCGGTGGGCATGGCGCGCGACCTTGGGGTCATGGTTGTCGCCGTGATCATCGCCGTCCTGGTGATGCTCGCGGCCTCAGGCACGATCGTCCGCTTCATCGATGCCCATCCGACGATCAAGATGTTGGCGCTGAGCTTTCTGTTGCTCATCGGCACCGCCCTGGTGGCGGAGGGCCTTTCGTTCGACATTCCCAAGGGCTATCTCTACTTTGCCATGGCCTTCTCGGTTCTGGTCGAAGCGCTGAATATCCAGGTCAGCCGCCGGCGCAAGAACAAGTAGATGTCGATGCCCCCTGACCTCGGATTACCCCTAGTTCGCGCGGGGTTGCCAGCGCGCGGCGCATCATGTTAGGCAACCGCAGCCCCTATCTGCCTGTCGCGGAAGGCTCTTGAGCGCCGCCGAGGCGCCCTTGGAGTTGATTCGAACATGACTTATGTCGTTAAAGAATCTTGCATCCGGTGCAAGTACATGGACTGCGTCGAGGTGTGCCCGGTCGATTGTTTCTACGAGGGTGAAAACATGCTCGTCATTCATCCCGACGAATGCATCGACTGCGGCGTCTGCGAACCCGAATGTCCGGTTGATGCCATCGCTCCCGATACCGAGCCGGACGCGGAAAAATGGGTCGAGATCAATCGTCAATATTCGACGACATGGCCAAATATCACGCGCAAGGGTGAGCCGCCCGCCGATTCCGATCAATGGAAAGACGAGACCGGAAAATTTGAGAAGTACTTCAGCCCAAATCCACCGAAACGGTGAATTCCCATTCATCCGTGTTTGAATGTGGAATAAAACTGAAGGTTTCATTTTCACTAAAATTGTGATAGATTGCTAATTGCTTGTTGGCAGGCCTTCAACCTGGCAATGAGGGATCGTTCGATACTGGCGGTCAAAAGAGGCGGGTCGGCCGGTCGCGCGCGGCTGGTCGGAGTGAATGCGCTGCCCAGGGCGCTGCGCGCGCGGATTGATCGATCCGGGACCGAGGTGGAGTCAGAGCGGCTATGTCCAAAACAACTGCCAAGAAACGAGCTGGCCGCGGCGCCGGCACCCGCAAGGCGGCGAGCGTCAAGGCGCCCGCGAAAGGCCGGGCGGCGCCCACGTCGAAGCTGGGAACGAAAAAAATATCCAAGGCGACAGCAAAAAGCGTGAATCAACCAAAGAAAAAGAAACTGCCGATCACGGCGGCCAAGACCGGCGTGAAGCAGGCGGTCAGGCCCGCGCCCGCGAAGCCGGGCAAGGGCGCGGTCGTGGCCAAGGGCAAGGCCGCGGTCAAAGTTGTCCCGCCCAAACCGGACAAGGCGGCCAAGAAGCCCGCGACCAAGCCGGCGAAGGCACCGCCTAAACCGGCAGCCAAACCGGTGTTGAAGTTGGTCGCCAAGCCCACGCCCGTGCCCGTGCCCGTGGCGAAGCCCGTCGTCGCGGCGGTAAAACCCCCCGCGGGGCCGGAAATGACTTTTTCCCCGGATGAACACGTTGTTTATCCGACCCATGGCGTGGGCAAGATCGTCGGCATCGAGACACAGGAAATTGCCGGCATGAAACTCCGGCTTCTCGTGGTCCAGTTCGAGAAGGAACGGATGACCCTGCGCGTGCCCTTGGTCAAGGCGCGCGAGTCCGGTCTGCGGCGGCTGTCGTCGCGCAAGGATATGCAGACGGCGTTGGCCGCGCTGCGCGGACGGTCGCGGGTCAAGCGGACCATGTGGAGCCGACGCGCCCAGGAATACGAGGCCAAGATCAATTCGGGCGATCCGCGTTCCATCGCCGAGGTCGTCCGCGACCTCCATCGCGGCGCCGGGCAACCGGATCAGTCCTTCAGCGAAAGGCAGATGTACCAGGCGGCGATGGACAGGCTGGTGCGCGAATTCGCCGCAGTCGAACACATCTCCGAGCAAACCGCCACCGAACAACTCGAGATCATGCTGAAGGCGGCCTAAGACCGCGGCGCGCGGGGCGTCGTCGTGCCATCCGAAACACCCGCCGACAAGCGAAGCACATCTGCCGCCAATGGCGACAGATTCGCCATCCTGCGCGCCTGCCGGCGCATCTGGGCGATCGCCTCGGTGCATGGCGAGTTCGAGCGGCTGGCCGACCTTCACGCCAGGCTGGAACCGGCCATCACTCATGGCGACCGCGTCGTCTATCTCGGCAACCTGCTGGGGCGCGGCGCGGCCGTGCGCCAGAGCATCGACGAGTTACTGCGCTTTCGCCGCGAAATTTTGGCGCGGGTTGGAATGTTCGCCGCCGATCTGGTGTATTTGCGCGGCAACCAAGAGGAGATGTGGCACAAATTGCTCCAGGTGCAATTTGCGCCAAATCCGCGTCAAGTTCTGGAATGGGTGCGCGCGCAAGGGGCGGAAGCAACTATCCGGGCCTATTCCGGCGACATCGAATCCGGTCTGATCGCCGCTCGCGAAGGGCCACGCGTCCTTGGCCGTTGGACCAGTAGTTTGCGCGATGCCCAAAGTTCTTGCCCGGGCCACGTCGCCCTGATGTCGGCCCTCAAGCGGGCGGCGTTCACCGATGACGGCCAGCTGTTGTTCGTCAACGCCGGAATCGATCCCACCCGCCCGCTTTCCGCCCAAAGCGATAGCTTTTGGTGGGGCGCGGGCGCATTTGGCCGCATCAACGAACCCTATGCCGGTTATCGCCGGGTCGTCCGCGGCTTCGATACCGCCCATGCCGGCCTGGTGGAGGGCCCGTTTACGGTCAGTATCGACGCGGGCAGCGGCTTTGGCGGCCCGCTGCTGGCGGCCTGTTTTGCTCCCGACGGTACTATTCTCGACCGAATCGAGGCCTAGTCCCAAGAGCCCGCGCGCCGAACGTAAGTGACCGGCGTCACTGCCGGGACCTGTGTCCTTCGTCGTATTCTTCGAACGATCGACACTTCGAGATTCCGGATCGACCGGATGGGGATCATGACCGCTTCCAGCCGAGCTCGGCCGGCCTATTCGGGCCGCCGCACCAAAGCTCCCCTTCCCCCGCTCTTGTCGCGGGAGCGCGAGTTGGAGCTAACCCGCCGCTGGCGCGAGCGCTGCGATCGCGGCGCATTGGCGGAGATCGTCGCGGCGTTCGACCGATTGGTCCTATCGAATGCGCGGCGTTATCGAAATTACGGGTTGCCGCTCGACGATCTGGTGCAGGAGGGACATGTTGGCCTGCTCCAGGCTGCGGCGCGGTTTGAACCCGAACGCGGACTGCGTTTTGCCACCTATGCGATCTGGTGGGTGCGGGCCGCGATTCAGGATTTCATCCTGCGAAACTGGTCGGTGGTTCGCGCCGGGACCACGGCGGGACAGAAATCGCTCTTCTTTAATTTACGGCGGCTGCGGGCGCAGCTCGATCCCGAGGCGGAGCGCCTCTCACCCGCGAGCCGGGTGGCGGTCGCGCAACGGCTTGGGGTCACGATCGCCGATGTCGCCGACATGGAAGGGCGCCTCGGCGGCTCGGACCACTCGCTTAATCGCCGACTCGACGAAAACGGCGGCGAGGAATGGCAGGACCTGCTGACATGCACGCGCCCGACGCCGGAGGAAGAAGTCGGCGACCGGCGCCAGGCCGCGAGTCGCAGATTGTGGTTGACCCAGGCGCTTGGCGATCTGCCGCCGCACGAACGGATGATCATCGACCACCGACGGCTGCGCGAAGAGGAAACGACTTTGGGGGTCCTCGGGCGGAAACTCGGGGTCAGCAAGGAACGCATCCGCCAGCTTGAGGAACGCGCGCTTCGCAAGCTTCGGCAAAACTTGCAAGAAAAGATCGCCGCCCAGGCCTGATGCCCGCCGCGGATTCGGTTTCGGATTTCGTGGCTAAGGCCGCACCTCTTCGATCTGCTCGGGGTGCGAAACTTCAATCGTCGGTCCGTTCAATGACCCCAGCCAGCCCCGAATCCTGACCCGGCTTCCGGCGTAAAGCTGGGGATCGATCCGCGCCGCCGTGAAGAGGCGGCGGGCCGAAGACGGGATCGACGCCGTGAAGTCCGTGCGGTAGTCCGGCCCGAAATTCAGATAGGTGCGGCCGCCGACGGTCTGGACCTTCAGGACGATCCCTTCGACGATTTGAAAGGTGTCGACCAAGCCGGCGGTTTCCTCCGGGTTCAGCACACGATAATAATCGTCGCTCCACAAACCGCGCCGCGCGGCGCGCGCCGCGCGTTCAATGGCGAACATCTCGGCGGCCATGGCGCGATTATCGGCGAAGGTGTAGACGCGGGCCAAGCCGAGCCGCAGCATCTCTCCCTGGACCCAAATCCCAGGCTGTCCGCGGGTTTGGCTCTCGATGTGCAAATGGGCAAGAACGCGCCGGTACCGGTCCGCGCGCGCCCCGCCGAAAGAAAGCGTCAACCGGCGTCCGAGCGTAAGGTCGCTGAGGGCGGCGCGCGCCTGTTCGGCCAACGGCCAGGTCGGAAAATTCGCTCGGCCGAGCGGCAATTTGGGCGCTTGAATGCCGACCAGACGGACGGACCGTCCATCGGCCAGGACCAAGGTATCGCCATCGACGATTTCACGCGCCGTACCGATGCCGTCTTGCACCAGGGTCGCCGTTTCCACGGCGCTGGGCGGCGCGACAGCTAGGATAAGGCCGATCACGACGGCCAGGGCGGAAGCGAAACGACGGACCATGCGCCGCGATCCTAGACCAACTGGGCGCCTCCCCGCAAAAGCGCGCCGAGGCGGTTGACGGAGGGCGGCAGCCTGTGGCGATGTTCAGGGATGGCGCCAAGGTAAGAGACCGGAATGGGTCGCACCGAGTTGTTTTCCCCCATTGAACCCAAGGTCAGCGGTCTTCTGCCCCTTGATTCCCGGCACAGCATGTATTGGGAAGAATGTGGCAATCCGCAGGGCCGGCCAGTCGTGTTCCTTCATGGCGGCCCGGGCGCGGGCGCCACATCCGCGCATCGCCGTTTTTTCGATCCGGCCTATTGGCGCATCATCGTTTACGACCAACGGGGCGCCGGCCGCTCCGTGCCTCATGGCGACCTGGTCGACAACACAACCCCGCATCTCCTCGCCGATCTTGAATTGCTGCGGCGTCATCGCGGCATCGATCGCTGGGTTCTTTTCGGAGGCTCGTGGGGCAGCACGCTCGCGCTCGCTTACGCCGAGACCCATCCCGAAAGGTGCCTCGGCCTGATCTTGCGCGGCATCTTCCTCGCCCGACGGCAGGAGATCGATTGGTTCCTGCACGGCGTCAAGGCGGTGTTCCCGGAGGCGTGGCGGAGTTTCGCCGGATTTCTGCCCAAAGCGGAGCGCGATGACATCCTGCCCGCCTATTATCGGCGCCTGATCGATCCCGACGAGGCCGTTCACATGCCCGCAGCGCGGAGCTGGAGCAGTTACGAGGGGGCTTGTTCATCGCTCCTCCCCAGCACCGATCTGGCCGCAGGTTTGGTGGAAGATCGCACCGCGCTGGGGTTGGCGCGGATCGAGGCCCACTATTTCATCAACAATGCCTTCCTTCCCAAAAACGGTCTCCTTGCTAATCTCCGCGGCATTCGTCACTTGCCGGCCACGATTGTCCAAGGCCGCTACGACTTGATCTGCCCCATGGTCACCGCCGACGAATTGGCGCGCGCCTGGCCCGAGGCCGACTACGTCATTGTCCCAGATGCCGGGCATTCGGCCATGGAGCCCGGCATTCGGAGCGCGCTCGTCGGCGCCACTGAAAGGTTACAGAGTTTGCTACTATGAAAACGGGCGATCGGTCCGCGACCGAGACTCACCATGAGGAGGAGCGGTATGTGCGGAATCCGGCTGGCCTTGGCGGTTGCGGTCTTAGTCCTTACCCTGGCGGTCGGCGGGCAGCGCGCGGCGGCCCAAGATCCCGCATTTCTTGTCATTGGCGCCGGCGGGTATGACGTCAACAAACAGGACAATACCGCGGCCGAGTTTTCGCTCCAGTACCGCTCCAACGTCGACCTTTGGATCTTTCGACCGTTCGCCGGACTGATGGCGACAACCGATTCGGCCGTCAACGTGTATGCCGGAATCGGCATCGATCTTTTCTTTGGCAATCGTTGGGTTGTGCGACCGAGTTTCGCGGCCGGGCTCTATGAAGAAGGCGACGGCAAGGACCTCGGCCACAGCGTGGAGTTTCGCTCGGGAATCGAGATCGCGTATCGTTTCGACGATCGCGCCCGGCTCGGGCTCGAGCTCTACCATCTGTCGAACGCCAGCATCGGCAGCCGCAACCCCGGCGAGGAATCGCTTATCCTGACCTACGCACTGCCGATTTCATCGCTGTTCGGCCCGTAATCGAGCCGGCCCCGATTTCCCGCCGGCTTCCAGTGGCCCTTAGCCGCTGCCGGGACCGGGAGGGCTCGCCACTTCAACGGCGACGGCTTCCGGCCCTTTTTTCGCGTGAACGACGCGCATCTTCACGGTCTGGCCGGGTGTCAGCCCGTTCAGGCCGGCATTGCGAAGAATGGTAATGTGCAGGAACACGTCCTTGCCGCCATCGTTCGGCGAAACGAACCCATAACCCTTGAGTGCGCTGAACCATTTAACGACACCATCCATCGGCGTGCCGTCATCGGCCGAAGGCGCCGCGAACCTGGGCGCCGGATTGTCCGTGCGCGGCCGCGGCGGCGGCGTCTGCGCAGTGCTTAGATCAACATCAAGCACACGGACGACCTGGCGACCTTTCGGGCTTTGCCCAATTTCGGCGAGCAAGCCCGCCCCTTCCGCCACGGCGTCAAAGCCGGCGACCTTCAGCACCGACAGATGAAGGAAGGCTTCGGACGAACCATCGACCGGAGTGACGAATCCGAATCCCTTGGCGACGTTGAACCATTTGACGGTGGCGCGAACGCGGGTCCCGTCCTCGTCGGCCCGAAAATCGGGCTGCTCGAATTGCCTTTGCACTGGAGCGATCCACTGGAAAGAGAATGCGTCAATATGACGCGCTCGCGTGTTGAGATTAGCACTCCTTCCCGGGAACGGACAATCGCCATTGGCTCGCGGCGCTCAGGCGATTTCGGCGGTCTTCGCCGCTGATGCGCCACGCCTTACGCCTAAACCGCACCTAATAGCGGTTTAGGTTGTTGTAAACGGCATGAGCGATCGACAGTAAATCGTCGCGTGGCAGCTTCCCGACCAGCGCATAGGCCAAAGCCCCGTCGAGCCAGAAGAAAACGGACGCGCCTTCGCCTTGAACGAAACGGAAGGCGGTCTCCCGGGAACCGCCGCCCGGCGCCGCGACATGATAGAGGGTCACGCGGTTCCCGCGGTCGTTTTCGTACATCGGCTGGCTGGCCGCGCTGCCGTCGGCCGGAGGCAGCAGCCTGCCCCCGACCAGCGTGTAGCCTTCGCCGTCGAGGCGGGGCGCCTTGATCGGCTGACCCATGCGTTTGGACAGCCAGGCAACGAGATGATCCTGTTCGTTGGCCGCCACCTCCACCAGATGACGCACCTCGCCGACATAGACGACATGCGCGGCCACGGCCTGCCGCGTGATGGCGAACACCGGCTGGGTGGCGTCGAGATTGGCACCGCGCAGAAACCAACCTCCGGCCATGCCCGTCACGACCAGCGCCACGCCCGCGGCAATTCGCGCGACGCGAGTGGCCCAATTTCGGCGAGGCACGGCCCAATGGGTTGGAAATGGCTCGGCCAGCAGCGGATCGTACAACGCGTGAAGTTCCTGATTGATCCGGCGATAAGCGGCGACCCGCTCCGTCTCCTCCGGCTTGGCCGCCATCAGGGCCTCCACCGCGGCCTTGCGAACCGAATCGAGCTGCCCGTCGACATAGGCGTGCAGCTCGGTTTCACCGATGGGTTCCGGCGCCTGCGTCATTTGATTCTCCGCAAGGCCGGCACCATGGTTCCCGCCATGGTCACGCGCAACTTTTCACGCCCGCGATGCAACCGCGACATCGCCGTGCCGACGGGTATATCGAGGATCGTCGCCGCATCCTGGTAGCTCGACTCTTCGAGACCAACGAGCAACACGACCGCGCGTTGGTCCTCAGGGAGCAAGGCCAGGGCGTCGGCGAGCGGGCGAATTTCGAGCCTGGCTTCCTGTGACGCCGGTGTCGGCGCAACCGCACCGGCATCGTCGAGCGATATCGGGTGGGGCTGGCGACGGTCCTTGCGTCGGATGTTGGCGTGAAGGTTGTGCATGATGGTAAACAGCCACGTTCTTCATATTGGTGCCGCGCCGCCAAAGGTGAGGGCGGCTCCAGGCGCGTTCCAGGCAATCCTGGACGAGGTCTTCGGCCGCTTCGCGGTTCCGCATCAGCGCGATCGCGTATCGCCGCAAATGCGGAATCTGCTCGACGACCAGACGGCGCCCGTCCTCATTCACGCGCGACTGCTCCCCGGTCCGTCCGCCAAACACGTCCTCGATACATAATACACCCGCGCGTCGTGGTTATTCCGGCTGCCCACCAAATGGACGGGCGTGCGGCTGTGAGACTAACATGGCAATATCGCCGGGTCATGTGGACCCGCCGGATTGCCACCATTCTCAGTTCGCCGCGCGGCCCGACGATCCGGTACCGTCGGACGATCGTCTTGGTCGCGCTCGGATTGGCGCTTGCCTCGGTGGCCCAGGGCCAACAGCCCGGAGAGCGATTCCGCATCGATCCGCGCGACCTGCCGGCGCCCTTTTCCACCCCCAGCGTCGCCAATCCGCCGATTGCGGTGTCGCGCCCCAACGGCGCCGGCTTGAACCTGCCGCCGGGGTTTTCGGCGACGATCTTCGCCGATCGCCTTGGTCATGCGCGCTGGATCGAGACCGCACCGAACGGCGACGTCTTTCTCGCCCAGCCGGATAATGGCGTCGTCACCCTGCTACGCGACAGCGATGGCGATGGGCGAGCCGACATCAATGTTCCCTTCGCGCAAGGATTGCGTCAGCCGCATGGCCTGGCCGTGCGCCCCGGTTATCTCTACGTCGCCGATGTCGATCGCGTCTGGCGCATACCCTATCGCCCCGGCGACACCCGACCGGCCGGTCCGCGCGAGGCGGTGACGCCCGCCGGTGCCCTTGGCGATGGCGGCGGTCATTGGACACGGAACCTCGCCTTCAGCCCCGACGGGAGCCGATTCTACGTGGCCATCGGCTCGCGCGGCAATTTGGGGGAGGAAAGCGAACCGCGGGCAACGGTGCAGGAATTCCGGTCCGATGGCAGCAACCGACGCACCTTCGCGGCTGGCCTGCGCAACCCCGTGGGCATAGCGTTCCGGCCGGGGTCCTCCGACCTCTACGTCGTCGTCAATGAACGCGACGGGCTGGGTGACGGTCTGGTTCCGGACTATCTCACGCGGGTTGAGGATGGCGGCTTCTATGGGTGGCCCTATGCGTATATTGGGCCCAACCCGCAGCCTCGCCTTGCCGAAAGACGGCCCGATCTGGTGGCGCGCAGCCTGGTTCCCGATGTGTTGTTCCAGAGCCACTCGGCGCCGTTGGGCCTGGCGTTCTACACCGGGACGCAGTTCCCCGACGATTATCGCGGCGACGCGTTTGTGGCCTTTCACGGTTCCTGGAACGCAAGCCAGCCGACCGGCTACATGATCGTTCGCGTGCCGTTCGCCAATGGGCGCCCCGCCGGCCACTACCAGGCGTTCGCCACCGGTTTTGCCATGCCCGGCCCGGGCCGGGCTCGGGTTTGGGGCCGCCCCGTCGGCCTCGCCATCGCCGCCGACGGCAGCCTGCTCGCGGCCGACGACGTCGGCAACGTCGTCTGGCGTATTCAATACCGCCGTTAACCGATCGTTAGTCACGAGCGCTTACAAAAGGGCCACGGCAATGACACGCGAGCGCCCGGATGCAAATCCCACCCAGCTTTTCGGTCCTAGAAGCACTGTCGCGACACGTCGCGCCAGCCAATGCCGGGGCCCCGCGACCGGCGCCAGTCAAACCGCAACCAACCACGGCTATGGCGCGAACTCAGCCGCCGACGGCGCCCCACGCTCGTCTGGCGGCCGCGGCCCCAACCCAACCGGGGGCCAATAAACCGGTCGCGATTTCCCATCAGCCCATGGTCCCGCGCGGGAGCCTGCTGAACATCCTGGTCTAATTCTTGGGGATGGACGGTGCGGGCTAAGGCCAAACCCCTTTCGCCCAAAAAGGAAGTCGGCGACCCATGGGGTCGCCGACTGAAGCAGGCCGGGGGCAAATCGCGCCCGGACGCGATGGAGTCTTCAAACGGCCGTTAGGCCGATGAAGACTCCAATCAACTACTTCTTCTTAGCGGTCTTTTTTGCGGCGGGCTTCTTCGCCATGGTCTTCTTCGCCGGTTTCTTCGCTGCAGCCTTCTTCACTGGCATGTCATTGACCTCCTATTGGTCACACTAAGGACCGGGTCGGCTGAGGGTGGTGGCTGTCGGTACCGCGGAGCTTTTTCGCGGACTTGATCATCGCATGATGATCGGGCCACCCCTCGACCACTGCACACAACGCGCAACCGGTCCTAGGCGGCAGAAGATCATGGCAATTCAAGCCCCTGTCAAGAAAATTCAATATCCTGTAGGTTGGGTCCGCAAATCATCCAAATATTGTGTATGCCCCCAATGGTTGCGTACCGATAAATTGTCTGTACATGCTATGGTATGACTATTCGATACAACGACGCAGATAACTGCACAAACTAGGCGATAGTGGAGAGATCGTCATACATCTTTAGGTTGCGGTGACTCCGACAGCAACCCGCGCGCAAATTCCACCGCATCGAATCGCCGAAAATCGTCCGCGCCTTCACCGACTCCGATTGCGCGCACCGGAAGCGAAAATTTTTCGGCCAACGCCACCAAGATGCCTCCGCGCGCGGAGCCATCGAGCTTCGTCAAAACGAGTCCGCTGACATCGACCATGGCGCGAAATGTCTCGACCTGAGCCAGCGCGTTTTGGCCGATGGTGGCGTCGAGGATCAGTAGACATTCATGCGGCGCGGTTGGATCGGCCTTACGCAAGGCGCGCACGATCTTTTGCAATTCGGCCATGAGGTCGGCCTTGTTGTGAAGGCGCCCGGCGGTGTCGATGAGAAGGAGGTCGGCGTCGCGGCGGCGCGCTTCTTCGAGTGCGTCATAAGCAAGCGCGGCCGGATCGCCGCCTTCGGGGCCAACGATCACCGGACAGCCGACGCGATCGCCCCACAGCCGCAATTGGCTGACCGCGGCGGCGCGGAAGGTGTCGCCGGCTGCCAGCACGACCTGTTTGCCTTCGGCCCTGAACAGCCGTGCGAGTTTGCCGACGGTCGTGGTCTTGCCGCCGCCATTGGCGCCGACGACGAGCACGACGAAGGGCCGGCGCGCGGGGTCGAGCACAAGGGGACGTGCCGCAGGCGCAAGACGGGTTGCGATGTCGTCGGCCAACGCGGCGCGAACGTCGTCGGCCGTAACGCCGCGGTCGAACCTGCGCGCCTTCAGGGCGGTAACCAGAGCCGCCGCCGTGCGCGGACCGAGATCGGCGCCAACGAGCAACTCCTCCAACCGATCGAGGGTGGCCTCATCGAGTTTGCCGCTGGTGAGCGCGGCGGCGATGCCTTCGACCAAAAGCGAGGACGAACGGCTCAACCCGGATTTGAGCCGGGCCAACCAGCCGCGGCCCTGGGCGGTCGTTTCGGTCATGCCGCGATCACGCCAGGATGCGGGCGCGGAGCTCTTCGCCGTCGACGGCCTCTAGACGAGCCTTGACCAAGGTGCCAGCCGGCCCCTCGCGATCGAGGCGGACGGGCGCGAAATGTTCGCTGCGCCCGAACGACCCATCTTCGACCAGGACATCGGCGGTCGCGCCCACGAGGCCGGTGAGATATCGCCGTCTCAGCACGGCGCCCTGCTCCCGCAATTGGGCGGCGCGTTCGCGGCGGAGCGCCACCGGAAGCGGCGGCATCCGCGCGGCCGGCGTTCCTACGCGCGGCGAAAAGGGAAAGACATGCAAGAAGGCGATGCCGCATTCGTCGAGCAACGATCGCGTTCCTTGCGCCATCTCCTCGGTTTCGGTCGGAAAACCGGCGATGAGGTCGGCGCCGAAGGCGATATCGGGACGTACGGCGCGTAGGCGCCCGCACAACCGAACGATGTCAGCGCGGCTGTGCCGGCGTTTCATGCGTTTGAGGATGAGATCGTGGCCGGATTGAAGGCTGAGATGGAGATGGGGCATCAGCCGGCCTTCTTCAGCAAACAGACGATATAGATCGTCATCGACTGCGGCCGGATCGACCGAAGACAGCCGAAGTCGGGCGAGACTTGGAACCGCGTCGAGCAAGCCGCGAATCATGCCGCCAAGGCGCGGACGTTCCGGCAGATCGCCGCCGTAGGAGGTAAGATCGACGCCGGTGAGAACGATCTCGCGATAACCGGCCTCGACCAACGCCTTGAGTTCGCCCGCGATGTGCGCCGGCGGCACGCTGCGGCTCGGCCCCCGTCCGTAAGGAATGATGCAGAAGGTGCATCGGTGATCGCAGCCGTTCTGCACCTGAACGAAGGCGCGGACCCGTTCGCGAAAGCCGGCGGCGAGATGCCCGGCAGTCTCCCGAACCGCCATGATGTCGCCGACGATCACCCGAGCCTCGGTGTCCGCATAGCGCTCGGATCGGAATTTCTCGCTGTTGCCAAGAACGCGGTCGACTTCGGGCATCGCGGCGAAGGCGCCCGGATTGATCTGGGCGGCGCAGCCGGTGACGACGATTCGGGCATTCGGTCGTTCGCGACGAAGGCGGCGAATCGCCTGTCGCGCTTGCCGTTCGGCCTCCGCCGTGACAGCGCAGGTGTTGACGATCACGAGGTCGTCGCGCCCGGCGGTCGCGGCGCGAATGGCTTCGGATTCATAAGCGTTGAGCCGACAGCCGAAGGTGACAATCTCGGGACCGCTCATGACAACAACGCCCCGTCCATGATTCCGGTGAAGGCGATGGCCGCCGGTCCGGTCATCGTGACGTGTCCGTTAGGCAGCCACTCGATCGACAACTCACCGCCGTCCACGGCGACCGCGGCGCGTCGTTCCGAAAGACCGCGCCGATGGGCGGCGACAACCGCGGCGCAGGCGCCGCTGCCGCAGGCCCGCGTGAGGCCGGCGCCGCGTTCCCAAACGCGCAGACGCAACCGGTCGGGCGCCAAAACCGTGGCCACGCCGACATTGGCGCGTTCGGGAAACAGCGCGTTGTGCTCCAGAACCGGCCCCAGCGTCGCCAAATCCACCGCGTCTGCGTCGGCCACGAAGAAAACCATATGCGGGTTCCCCATGCTGACCGCGACCGGGTCCTTCAGCGGACCCAACGCGATCGGCAGCCTTTCTGTGTCCATCGCGCGGGCCAGGGGAATGTCGCGCCAGTCGGTTCGCGCCGGCCCCATATCCACCGCGATCCGTCCGCGATCGGCACGCGCGGCATCGAGCCGTCCCGCCGCGGTCTCGATGGAGGCTTGGTCGCGGCCCGATTCGGCCATCAAGAACTGGGCGACGCAGCGCGCGGCGTTGCCGCAAGCGGCCACTTCGCCGCCATCGGCGTTGCGAATCCGCATGAACGCGTCGGCCTGCCTGTTTCGAGGTCTTTCGATGACGATAAGCTGATCGCAGCCGATCCCGGTATGGCGGTCGGCGATGTGTCGCGCCACGCGTTCATCGGGAGCAAATGGCTCGCCGCGAGCGTCAACGACGACAAAATCGTTGCCGAGCCCATGCATCTTGAGAAAAGCCCGTCCGCTCGTCATTTCGGCTTATAAGGCGGCCTAAGTCCGCAAGTCCATAGGATTCGCCGTGCGCCGCCAGGGCGCCAAAAACCGGTCAGGCTGGCTCACTTCCCTGTGACCGCCACAGGAAATCGGCGCCTGCCGCGTACATATATAGAGATGATCGCCTCGCCGCCCCTAGCCTGTCGACATGCAGAGAAGGTGAGCCCCATGTATGTACGTTTCGCCGCTACCGCGCTCGGACTCGTCGGGCTCGTGGGTGCCACGTGCCTATCCGGGCTGCAGGTCTCCGGTGCGCCCTTGGTCGTGAAGGTTTATGGCGAGGCCGGCGCGGCGCTCGCCTTCGTCGAAGCCGCCGAGGCATTCGCTAAGCGGCAGGATGGGCGCATCGAGGTTGTGGTCGCGTCGTCTAAAGGTACCTTCCGGTCCGTTGCCGACGCCGATCTCCTTTTCGACGATGGGGAGGCGGCGTTGACCGAAATCGCGGCCGCCTTGCCCGTCGCGTTGACGCCACGGCCAGCAATACCGCTCTTCGCGCGGCCACCCTCAATTGTCGTCCGCCAGGGCAACCCTGAAAACATCGGCACGATGCGCGATCTGGCGCGGCCCGGCACGAACATCATGGTCGTATCGGGCGCCCATGATTGGTTGCAGGCATCCGCGCCGACCGATGCCGCGGATGCGGTTCTGCTCCGCGCAGTGCTCGACAATGTTGTCGCCGTCGCCAGGGATCGCAAGGAAGCCGAACAGTTTTGGGCGACGAACGCCGCTATCGATGTCTGGCTGAATTGGGGCGCGGGAAAGGTCGAGCAGAGCGAAATCGCCGAAATTTCGGGCGGCCTACCGGAATCGCTGTACCGCGCGGCGAGTGTCATGTTCACCGATCTGGGTGAATCCAAGACCTTGGCGCATTCCTTTGTCGCCTTCCTGGCGAGCCAGCAGGGGTCGTCGATCTTTGCCAAATGGGGTTGGCCGTACACCCCGGCTGAATGAGTCGCGCGCCGGCGCAACCGCAGCGCCCCCTGCCGGACGGGGCGGGCAGTGCTTGACGAAGCGGAGCGCGACTTCTAGATTCCGCCCGTCCACGCAGTTTGTGGCGATTCGAACCCCTTGAGGGTCCGCCGGTCCGCGAGATTCGCGCACCGGCGTGTCTTTGTTTCTGGCAAGGCGGCGCCGCGGCGATGTTTGAATCATTGACGGGAAAACTCGGCGAAGTCTTCGATCGCCTCCGCAAGCGCGGGGCGCTGTCTGAGGCCGATGTCGACGCCGCCCTGCGCGAAGTGCGCGTCGCCCTGCTTGAGGCCGATGTCGCCCTGTCCGTGGTCAAGGATTTCACCGGACGTGTGCGCCTCGCCGCGGTCGGCCAGGACGTGATCCGCAGCGTTACGCCCGGCCAGATGGTGGTGAAGATCGTCCACGATCAGCTCGTCGAGCTGCTCGGCGGCGGTCAACCGATCGACGAAGCTGGCATCAATCTACGCGCCGCCGCTCCCGTGGTCGTGCTCATGGTCGGGCTTCAAGGTTCGGGCAAAACCACGACAACCGCCAAGATCGCGCTGCGCCTCAAGACCCTCGCGCGCAAGAAGGTTTTGATGGCCTCGCTCGACACGCGGCGTCCGGCGGCGCAGGAGCAGCTCGCCGTTCTGGGTACCCAGGTGGACGTGGCGACATTGCCGATCGTCATCGGCGAGCAACCCGAGGCGATCACCCGCCGCGCCCTGGATGCCGCCCGCCGCGAGGGCTGCGACGTGCTTCTGCTCGACACCGCCGGCCGCCTGCATATCGACGATGAGTTGATGGCGGAGGCGCGCGCCATCGGCGCCATCGCCGCGCCCACCGAGACACTTTTGGTCGTCGACGCCATGACCGGGCAGGACGCGGTCAATCTGGCGCGGGCCTTCAATGAACAGCTCGGGGTTACCGGCATCGTCATGACCCGCGTCGACGGTGATGCGCGCGGCGGCGCGGCCCTGTCGATGCGGGCGGTGACGGGCCGGCCGATCAAATTGATCGGCACCGGCGAAAAACCCGACGCACTCGAAATTTTCCAACCCGATCGCATCGCGTCACGAATCCTCGGCATGGGCGACATCATTGGCTTGGTCGAACGCGCCGCCGAAACGGTCGAACGCGACGAGGCCGAGAAAATCGCCCGCAAATTGCAAAAAGGCGATTTCGACCTCGACGATATGGCGTCGCAACTGCGCCAGATCCGCCGCATGGGCGGGTTGTCGGGGGTCATGGGCATGTTGCCGAGCATCGGTCAGATCAAACAGAAGCTCGCCGGAGCGAAAGTCGATGAACGTGTCCTGCGGCGCCAGGAGGCGATCATTGGTTCGATGACGCGGGGTGAACGCCGGAACGTCAAATTGCTCAACGCCTCGCGTAAACGTCGTATTGCCGGCGGCTCGGGCACGTCCGTCGAAGACGTCAATCGGCTGATCAAGCAGTGCATGGAGATGAGCCGGATCGTGAAGCAAGTCGGCCACATGGGCCAAAAGGGATTGGCGCGCCAGGGCATGGCCGCCCTCACGCGGCGTCATTAGGCCGGGGGACCGCACCATGATCGATCATCTCTCCGTCGGGGTCTCGAGTTTGACTCGCAGCCGCGGCTTTTACGACAAGGTGCTGAAAACCCTTGGTTACAAGCGCATCTTGAGCTTTCCCCAGTTCGTCGGTTACGGCCGCGATGGCAAGCCGAGTTTCTGGCTCGGGCAGGTGACCGGGCGCGCAAAGCTCAGGCCGATGCCCGGTTTCCACGTTGCCTTTGTGGCCGCCGACCGCAAATCCGTGGATCGTTTCTACAAGGCCGCGATCGCGGCGGGCGCCAAGGACAACGGCAAGCCCGGCCCTCGGCCGCTCTACCACGCAGACTATTACGGTGCTTTTGTTTACAGTGCTTTTGTTATCGATCCAGACGGCCATCACATCGAGGCCGTCTGTCACCAGCCGGAATGATGTCACTCCAACCAGAAATGAGGTCGAGACCGACATGGCCTTGAAAATTCGCATGAGCCGGGCCGGAGCCAAGAAGCGGCCGTTCTACCGTATCGTCGTCGCCGATAGCCGTTGCCCGAGGGACGGACGATTCATCGAAAAGCTCGGTACCTATAACCCGATGGTCGCCGACAACCATCCCGATCGCGTGACGCTCGATGCCGAACGCATCAAATATTGGCTGTCGGTCGGCGCCAAGCCGAGCGACCGTGTCGGCCGTTTCCTAGGGAAGGCCGGCGTGGCGCCGAGGCCGACCTATGGCGAGAGCCCGAAAAAGAGCGCACCCCGCAAGAAGACGCGCGAGCGCACCGAGGCCGCCGCCGGCGCGGCGCCGGCCAGCGGCGCACCCGCAGCCTAAACGCCGGATCGGACGGTGGTTGCAGTGAAGCAGACCGGAACGCCGACACAGCCCATCTGCGTGGGCGTGATCGCGGGGCCGCACGGCGTGCGCGGCGCCGTGCGTGTCCAAAGCTTCACTTCAGACCCGGCCGCGATCGCCGCCTATCAACCCCTTTTCGACGAGTCGGGCTCGCGGCGCTTCGTGCTGAAGAAGCTGGCCGCGGCAAGGGGTGGACTGGTCGCGGCGATCCGGGGCGTCGAGGATCGCGACGCCGCCGCGGCCTTGGCGGGCACGCGCCTGTTTACCTCGCGCGACGCCCTGCCGAGACTGGCGGAGGAGGAATACTACCAAGCCGATCTGATCGGTTTGCGCGCGGAGGCCAGCGACGGCCGCGTCCTGGGAACGGTCAAGGCCGTCCACGACCACGGCGGCGGGCCTTACCTCGAAATCGCCGGCGAAACGTCCGAAACGATGATTCCCTTCGGGCGCCGGACGGTGCCGGTTGTCGATCTGAGCGGAGGACGCCTCGTCGTCGATCCGCCGACGGAAATCGACGACGACCCGGTTATCGAACAGGGCGGGCTTCGCCCGCCCCTCCACGCGGGCGGCCGATCCGCCGGCCGGGATTGATGGAATGACCGAGACGGCAAGGCTTCCCTGGTCGGCCACGGCGCTGACGTTGTTCCCGGAGATGTTTCCCGGGCCGCTCGGCCATTCCTTGGCCGGCCGCGCCCTCGCCGATGGGCGTTGGGCGTTGGAAGCCGTGGACATTCGCGGCTTCGCGACCGACCGCCACCGCACCGTTGACGATTATCCGTTCGGCGGCGGCCCGGGCATGGTGATGCGTCCCGATGTCATCGACGCCGCGCTTGCGTGGGCGGTCCAGCGCGGCCCGGCGCGGCCAACCATCTGCCTGTCGCCCCGCGGCAACCTGCTGGGGCAGCGGCGCATCCGCGAGCTTGCCGATGCCCCCGGGGTCGTCGTGTTGTGCGGCCGTTTCGAGGGCATCGATGAACGGGTCATCGCCGCGCGCGGATTGGAAGAGGTCAGCCTCGGCGACTTCGTGCTGTCCGGCGGCGAACCGGCGGCGATCGCGCTGATCGATGCCTGTGTGCGGCTGTTGCCCGGCGTCATGGGGCAGGAACAATCGCAGGTGGAGGAAAGCTTCGAGCGCGGCCTTTTGGAATATCCGCACTACACCCGCCCCCAGATTTGGCAGGAAAGACCCGTGCCGGAGGTGTTGGTCTCGGGTCACCATGAAAAAATCCGGGCCTGGCGCCTTAGTCAGGCCGAACAAATAACGCGCGAGCGGAGGCCCGATTTGTGGGCCCGCTATGTGGCCGCCCGCGCGTAGCGCATTCGAGGAAAGGACTAACCATGAATGTCATCGAGCAACTTGAGAAAGAACAGATCGCCAAGCTGACGGCGCAACGCAAAGTGCCAAGTTTTCGGCCGGGTGATACGCTCAAGGTTAACGTCAAGGTGGTCGAGGGCACGCGCGAACGCCTCCAGGCGTTCGAGGGCGTGTGCATCGCGCGCCGCAACTCCGGACTCAACTCGTCCTTCACCGTGCGAAAGATCTCGTTCGGAGAGGGTGTTGAGCGCGTTTTCCCGCTTTATTCGCCCCGGATCGCCGACATCGAGGTTGTTCGCCACGGCGATGTGCGCCGTGCCAAGCTGTATTACCTGCGCGGGCGGACCGGCAAGAAGGCGCGTATCGCCGAACGTGCGGCGACGGCCTCGGATATGCCCGAAGCCGAGCTGATCGCGGACGCAGCCCCGGTCGCGGCGGCGGCGGCCAAGGCGGATAAATGATCCACGAACCGGCTCGGTGACGCGGGAGCGACATGTCGAAGCCGCTCACCCTGTTCGACAAGATTTGGAACCACCATGTCGTTGATCGGCAGAAGGACGGTACGTGCCTCATCTACGTCGACCTCCACCTAGTTCACGAGGTCACCTCGCCGCAGGCTTTCGAGGGATTGCGTAGCGCCGGGCGGCCGGTGCGCCGCCCGGACCTGACGCTCGCCGTCGCCGATCACAATGTCCCGACAACCGACCGCCGGCTCGGCATAACCGACGAAGAATCGCTCCTCCAGGTCGAAACGCTGGGGCGGAACTGCGCCGCCTTCGGTATCCGCTATTTCGACATGGGGGACATAAGGCAGGGCATCGTCCATATCGTGGGCCCGGAGCAGGGTTTGACCCAACCGGGCATGACCATCGTCTGCGGCGACAGCCATACCTCCACCCACGGCGCCTTCGGCGCGCTGGCTTTTGGCATTGGCACCTCCGAGGTCGAACATGTGCTGGCCACGCAAACCCTGATCCAACGTCCGGCGTCGAACATGCGCGCCACCGTGTCGGGGCGGCGGGGAAAAGGCGTCGCGGCCAAGGATTTGATCTTGGGGATCATCGGCCAGATCGGAACGGCCGGCGGCACCGGACATGTCATCGAATTTGCCGGCGAGGCGGTTGCCGAGCTGTCGATGGAGGGCCGCATGACCATGTGCAACATGTCCATCGAGGCGGGAGCACGAGCGGGTTTGATTGCGCCCGATGAAAAGACCTTTGCCTATCTTCGCGGGCGTCCGCTGGCGCCGAAGGCCGGAGTCTGGGAGATGGCGCTCGCTTATTGGAAGACGCTGCCCTCCGACCCCGGGGCGATTTACCAGAGCGAGGTGACACTCGACGCCGGGGCAATCGCGCCCCAGGTCACTTGGGGCACTAGCCCCCAAGATGTGGCCGCCATCGATGGCACGGTGCCCGATCCGGCGGAACAGGCCGATCCGCGCCGCCGTGAAGCCATGGAGCGCGCGCTGAGTTACATGGGGCTCGCACCGGGCATGAACCTTCGCGACATCCACATCGACACCGTGTTCATTGGTTCGTGCACGAATGCGCGCATTGAGGATTTGCGCGCCGCCGCCGCGGTCGTGAAGAACCGCCATGTGGCCGATTCGGTAAGGGCGTTGGTGGTTCCCGGATCCGGCCTGGTTAAGAACCAGGCGGAAGCCGAGGGGCTCGATCGCATCTTCATCGATGCCGGATTTGAATGGCGCGAACCTGGCTGTTCGATGTGCCTGGCCATGAACGCCGACAAGTTGAAGCCCGGCGAGCGCTGCGCCTCGACCTCCAATCGCAACTTCGAGGGGCGGCAGGGACCCGGCGGACGAACCCACCTGATGAGCCCCGAAATGGCCGCCGCGGCCGCGCTAGCCGGCCGCCTCGCCGATGTGCGCGAGGTGGTGTAGCGCCCGCCGACACGACCACAACAAGCGGACAGAAATGCAAAAGTTTGACACGTTTTCCGGAGTCGCCGCTCCGCTGCCGATCGACAACGTCGATACCGACCGGATCATTCCGGCCCGATTCCTGAAAACCATCAAGCGGAGTGGGCTCGGCGCGGCCCTGCTCTATCCCCTGCGTTACCACGCCGACGGCAGCGAGAGGCCGGATTTCGTCCTCAACCAATCCCACTACCGCAAGGCCGGCATCCTGATCGCGGGAGAGAATTTCGGTTGTGGATCGAGCCGGGAGCATGCGCCCTGGGCCTTGCTCGATTTCGGCATCCGTTGTGTCATCGCCGAAAGTTTCGCCGATATTTTCTATAACAACTGTTTCAAAAACGGCATTCTGCCCGTGGTTTTGCCAAAGCCGGAGATCGCCCGCCTGACTGAGTGCGCCGGGCGCGGCGCCAACGCGATTTTCACCATCGATTTGGCCAAACAGGAAATCACCGATCCCGACGGCGGGACGCTGACCTTCGAGATCGACCCTTTCCGCAAACATTGCCTGCTCAACGGCCTGGACGATATTGGCTTGACCCTGGAGAAGGCGCCCGCGATCGCGACTTACGAACAGGCGGCGCGGCGAACCCGGCCTTGGCTGTTCAAGTGAACCCGATGCCGGCCAAACGGATGCTCCTGATCCTTGCCGGAGACGGCATCGGTCCCGAATCCATGCGGCAAGTCCGCCGCGTCATCGACTGGCTGAGCCGTAACCGCGCCGTCGATTTCGACATCGAGGAAGGGTTGGTTGGCGGCGCCGCCTACGACGTTCATGGCACCCCGCTCACCGATGCCACGCTCGACCGGGCGATGAAGGCCGACGCTGTGTTGTTTGGCGCCGTCGGCGGCCCGAAATGGGATTCGGTGCCCTTTGCCAAAAAGCCGGAGCGTGGCCTGTTGCGCCTGCGCAAGGACTTGGATCTGTTCGCCAATCTGCGGCCGGCCTTTTTATTCGACGCCTTGCTCGACGCCTCGACGCTTAAGCCTGAAATCGTACGCGGCCTCGATCTCTTGATCGTCCGCGAGTTGACCGGTGGCGTCTATTTCGGCCTGCCCCGCGGCATCGAGACATTGCCGGACGGCAGCCGACGCGGCGTTAATACCCAGGTCTACACGACCGCGGAAATCGACCGTGTGGCCCGGGTTGCCTTCGAGCTTGCCGGCAAACGCCACGGGAAACTCTGCTCCGTGGAGAAAGCCAACGTCATGGAAAGCGGCCAGCTTTGGCGCGAGGAGGTGCAGAAGCTGCACGATTCCTCCTATCCGCGCATCGATCTGTCGCATATCTACGCCGACAACTGCGCCATGCAGCTTGTGCGAGCGCCGAAGCAATTCGACGTGATCCTTACCGACAATCTATTCGGCGATTTGCTCTCCGATTGCGCGGCGATGTTGACCGGCTCGCTCGGCATGTTGCCCTCCGCCTCGCTGGGCCAGGCCGACGGCTCGGGACGGCGCCGAGCGCTCTACGAGCCCGTCCATGGCAGCGCCCCCGACATCGCGGGCAAGGACATCGCCAATCCGCTCGCCACGGTGTTGAGCCTGGCGATGATGCTGCGTTATTCGTTCGATCTCGAGGAAGAGGCGAGACTGATCGAACGTGCCGTGGAGGCCGCACTGAACGCGGGCGTACGCACGCCCGATATCATGCAACCCGGCCGGACACCCGTATCAACGACCGGGATGGGTGACGCCGTATTAAGGGAACTCGACCGGCTTTCCGCCTGACCGGCCTAAGCGGCTTCCGGCTCGACCCTTTTATAGGACCAAACCGAGGCGGGCGGCAGGTTGAGGATCGTCGTGCCCATCCTTTTGCCCGTGAGGCCGAGCCGGCCCTTGGGCAGAGGGGATACCGGCAAATAAGTGAATTGCAGGAGGCGGCCGTCGGGCGCCAGGACAGAAAAACACGCATCGACGATCCGTTTTTGAACGGAAAGCGGCAGATTCACCATCGGAATTCCGCAGATGACCGTGCCGATCCGGCCATGCCACGCCACCGGCAACAATTGCGAAAGGTTAGTGGCGTCGCCATGGATGACTTGAAGACTGGCGAATTGTTTCCGCAGGAACGCGGCCATTCTGCCATCGATTTCCACGACGAACAGACGGTCGTTTTGGATTCCCGAGGCTCTCAGCGCGCGGGTCACGGCGCCGGTTCCGGCGCCAAGTTCGAGCACGGCCTGATCTTCACCAACCTTGACGTTTTTGGCGACCAGGCGCGCCAGTGCCGGGGAACTCGGCAGCACCGACCCGACTTTCAGGGGATTGGCAAGCCATCGCCGCAGAAACAGCAGATCCTCGCCGCGCTTGGCCGGCTGGGCTGGAATATCGTCGAGTCCAAGGCCAAAGGCATCGTTGAGCCGGGCGGCGACGGCGCCTCGCAACCTGCGGTGGAAGTGGCTAGACGGAGGATTGGGCATAGTGCTGGACCCCGGGGAAAGCGTGCGGCCTGGTTGTCAGGCGCGCGCCCCTGCCGCCCACCCCACAATTGCTGCAAGGAATCCGGCAAGCGCACTTGCAATCGCCCCCCCATGAGGGGTAAGCAACGCGGTCTTGCTTGTCAAGCCAAACGGAGAACGAGGACCATGGGTTACCGGGTTGCAGTGGTTGGGGCCACCGGCAATGTCGGCCGCGAAATGCTGACGACGCTCGCCGAACGCAAGTTTCCTGTCGACGACGTCGTGGCGCTTGCCTCCGAGCGATCGGTCGGTTCTGAAATTTCCTTCGGCGAGGATAACGTCTTGAAGGTCCGCGATCTCGCGAAATTCGATTTCAAGGGATTCGATATCGCGCTGTCCTCGCCTGGTTCGAAAGTGTCCGCCGTCTTCGCGCCGAAGGCCGCCAAGGCCGGTTGCGTCGTCATCGACAACACGTCGCACTTCCGCATGGAGCCGGACGTGCCGCTGGTCGTGCCCGAGGTCAACCCTCAGGCGATCGCCAATTACGCCCGGCGCAATATCATCGCCAATCCTAATTGTTCAACCATCCAGATGATGGTCGCCCTCAAACCCCTGCACGATCTCGCCCGAATCAAACGGGTGGTCGTGTCCACCTACCAATCGACCTCGGGCGCGGGTAAAGAGGCGATGGACGAGCTCTTCAGCCAAACCCGCGCGATATTCGTCAACGACAGAATCGAGCGCCACAAATTCACCAAGCAGATCGCGTTCAACGTCATCCCGCACATCGACGTATTCATGGAAGACGGGGCCACCAAGGAAGAATGGAAGATGCGGGTGGAAACGCGGAAGATTCTCGATCCCGATATCGAGGTCATCGCCACCTGCGTCCGCGTTCCCGTGTTCATCGGCCACGCCGAATCCGTCAATGTCGAATTCGTCCGGCCGATTTCAGCCGCCGAAGCGCGTGCCGCTCTCAAGAAGGCGCCCGGCGTTGCGGTGGTCGACCAACGCACCGACGAGGGTTATGTGACGCCGATCGAGGTGGCCGGCGAGGACAATGTCTTTGTCAGCCGCATTCGGGAAGACCATACCGTGCCGCACGGCCTCGCCTTATGGGTGGTCGGCGACAATTTGCGCAAGGGCGCGGCGCTGAATGCGGTCCAGATCGCCGAACACCTCATCAAGAACTATATGCAAAGAGCGGCCTAATCAAAGGACGTCGGCTTGCCGCCCTTGGCCTTGTCCCTTGTCGCCAACACCTCCACCTGATACGACACGGGGAGACCTTAAGGTCATTCATGCAGCAATCCGTGCGCATCGCACCGTCGATCCTGTCGGCCGATTTCGCCCGGCTCGGCGAAGAGGTGCGCGCGGTGACCTCGGCCGGCGCGGACTACATCCACGTCGACGTCATGGACGGCCATTTCGTGCCCAACATCACCATCGGCCCGGGTGTCGTGAAGGCGCTGCGGCCCCACACGAAGCTGATTTTCGACGTCCATCTCATGATCGCGCCGGTCGACCCGTTTATCCGGGATTTCGCGGAGGCCGGCGCCGACATCATCACGGTTCACCCGGAATCCGGTCCCCATCTGCACCGCACCGTGCAACTCATCAAATCCCTGGGAAAGAAGGCGGGCGTCTCGCTGAACCCGGCGACTCCGGTGGAGGCGATCGATTTCATCCTCGGCGACATCGACCTTGTCCTGGTCATGTCGGTCAATCCGGGCTTCGGCGGTCAGGCCTTCATAACCAGCCAACTGGATAAGATTCGGGTTTTGCGCCGCCGGATCGATGTCCTGGGCCGGAGTGTCGACCTTGAAGTCGATGGCGGGATCAATCTCGAAACCGCGCGCAGCGCCGCCGCCGCCGGCGCCGATGTTCTGGTCGCCGGCACGGCGACGTTCGCCGGCGGCCCGACCGCCTACGCCGAAAACATTCGGCGCCTCAGGAACGGCTGATCGCCGCTCGGAATGGAAGGCACCGCCGGGAAGGCGCCCCGTTCTCGCCCGCCCACATTGATCGCGCGGCTGTCGCGGCTGTGGCGTGACTGGTCCAATGGCGCGATCCCACGGCCGCATCGCATTCCTTCCAACCCTTGGGCCGGGGATCCCAACCGCGAGGCACCTGTTGCCCTCGAAGAAAAAGCCCGAGCGGAAGCCGACGATGCGGCTGGCGCCCGTTTCCATTCCTTTGAGTGGCTGAATGATTTGCGCGCGTCGGGCGGCGCCGACGCGCGCAACCTGGCCCTCGCGGAGGTTTCGTCCTGGATCGATCGCCACGGAGATCGAAGTGACGTTTCCTGGCGCCCCGACATACTGGGCGCGCGCTTAACGTCATGGTTGCGCGCTTACGATTTTCTCAAACCCGACCCCGACCTTGATCGGAGTCTTCGCCGAAGCTTCGCCCGCCAACTCCGCCGCCTTGCGCGAAGCGCCGGCGCGGGGCCCGACGGAGTCGCCCGCCTGGTCGCGATCAAGGGATTGGTTTTTGCCGGTGCCTGCCTGCCCGGGCGGGATGCCCTCCTCACCCGCGGCCTGACCCTGCTCGAACGAGAACTTGGACGCCAAATCTTGGTTGATGGCGGACATGTCGAACGTTCGCCGGCCGCCCAATTCGAAGCGCTGCGTGTTCTTGTCGAGCTTCGCGTGCTCTTGAGCGAATGCGGCATCGGCGCGCCCGAGGCGCTGCATCACGCCATCGACCGCGTTGCTCCGATGCTCCGCTTCTTTCGGCATGGCGATGGCGGCCTCGCCTTGTTCAACGACAGCGCCGAGGCGGACGGCGCCGAGATCGACGCCGTTCTCGCCGCCAGCGAAACCAAGGGCAAACCACCTGCCGCGGCGTCGCATTTGGGCTTTCAGCGCCTGAGCGCGGAGCGCACGCTGGTTATTTTCGACGCCGGCGCGCCACCGCCGCCGGGGCTCGATCGGAGAGCCCATGCCGGCACGCTCAGCTT
>SHVT01000018.1 GCA_009694125.1 Rhodospirillaceae bacterium
AACCAGTATGCTCTGACATGGCGGGCGTCGCACTCCGTGAGTTCGCTGGAGGTCTTGCTTTGACAACAAAACATTACACGAAATCAACGGGTTACACTACGCCCGCCACCCTAAAATTACTCCGCTCGTGAATAATCCAGGCTAGGCCGCGTGCGCAGACTTCCCAAGGTCGCGGCGACCACGGCGGATCTCGAACTCGACGACCACACGGTTTCCTTGACGGTACGGCGCAGCCGGCGGGCGCGCCGCCTGCTCCTTCGTGTCGACGCTGCCGGCGAAAAAGTCGAACTCGTCTTGCCGCCCGGCGTCGGACTGGTGGAAGGAATGCGCTTCGCCAAGAGCCATGCCGACTGGCTTCGCGCCCGCCTCGCCGCGCTGCCGCCACGCATCGCATTCAGTGACGGCGCGATTATCTCCGTGCTCGGCGCGCCCCTTCGGCTGCGGCACCGTCCCGACGCGCGCGGCGGAGCCTGGGTGGAAGACGGGGATCTGAACGTGACCGGGCGGCCCGAGCATCTGCCCAGACGCGTCAAGGACTGGCTGGTCGGTCACGCCCGCTCCGCGCTCGCCGACAGCGCGCGTCGGCACGCCGAAGCACTGGGACGAAGGTTTCGCCGCCTGACGCTGCGCGACCCGCACACACAATGGGGAAGTTGCTCGGCGACCGGTGATTTGTCCTTTTCCTGGCGTTTGATCCTGGCGCCGCCGGAGGTTCTTGACTATGTCGTCGCTCATGAGGTGGCCCATCTTTCCGAGGCTAATCACGGTCCGCGCTTTTGGACTCTCGTCACGCAACTCATCGGCGCCGACTACCGCAGCCATCGCGTCTGGCTGCGCCGTCACGGCGCCACCTTGCTGCGTTACGGATGACCGTTTCGGATTTGCCGCACGCCTCGGATAGAACCTAGAACATAATGGTAATAGGGATTGCGCCTTCCCACCATGGAGGAACAATCGTGTCCGACCCCGATTTCTGGCAAGCCGTCCTCCGCCGCGACGCGCGTTATGACCGTGTTTTCGTTTATGCCGTGCGGTCCACGCGGATTTACTGCCGTCCGTCATGCCCAAGCCGACGCCCGCGACCAGACCGCGTCACCTTTCACGCGGACGCCGAACAAGCCGGTTACCGCCCCTGCCGTCGCTGCCGCCCGCACGCAGACAGGCTGCTGCCGGACCCCTGGGTCGACCGCGTTCGGCGGGCCTGTGCCGCTTTGGAAAATGGCGACGGTCGCCTCAACCTTGCCGAGATCGCCGCCGCGGTTGGCGGCAGCCGATTTCAGCTTCATCGGCGTTTCAGGCAAATGCTCGGCCTAACGCCGCGCGAATTCGCCGATGCCGGTCGCCTGGATCGGCTCAGGTCCCGGCTGCGTACCGGCGGCACCATAACCGAGGCGCTCTATGATTCGGGATTTGGCTCGACGCGTGCCCTGTATGAAAAATCAACGTCGCGGCTGGGCATGACGCCCCGCCTCTATCAACGCGACGGAGCCTCGTTGACCATCATCTATTCCATTGGCTCTTCCTCTCTCGGCCGCGTCCTCGTGGCGCGCACACCGAAGGGCGTTTGCTCGATCAAGCTTGGCGGCGATGACGGCGACCTGGCCGCCGAATTGCGCGCTGAGTTCCCCGCCGCCGACCTTCGCGACGGCGGCTCCAGCCACGATCCGACGCTCCAGGCCGTGCTCCGCCGCATCGACGGGACACCCCCGCATGTCGACCTGCCGCTCGACATTCGCGGCACCGCCTTCCGTAGACGGGTATGGGCGGCGCTCATGGCCATCCCGGCCGGAGAAACCCGCAGTTACGGCGACATCGCCGCTTCCATCGGCCAACCGGGCGCGGCACGGGCGGCGGGCAGCGCCTGCGCCGCCAATTCCATCGCCGTGCTCATCCCCTGCCACCGGGCCATCCGCGAGGATGGCTCGCTTGGCGGCTATCGTTGGGGTCTGCGACGGAAGCAGGCCTTGATTGACGGGGAAAGAAAAGCGGCGGCCGTAAGACCGCGGAAACAGCGCTAGTTCGCGCCGGGCGCGCCAAGCGTGGGCGCCGCCGGTCGATCAAACATCAAGGGCACGGCGACGCGCAGCGGACGCATGGGCAACCCGCGGTGCGCCGCCACCATGAAATTTCGCCAAAGTTGCGCCGGCAGCCCGCCGCCGCTAACGGATTTCATGGGTGAACCATCGTCATTTCCCAGCCAAACGCCCGTGACGAGATCGGCCGTGTAGCCGACGAACCACGCGTCGCGGAAATCCTGGCTTGTACCCGTCTTCCCGGCGACCGGCCGGTCGAGCAGCGCGGCGCGTCCGGTCCCTTCAGCCACGACCTTGGACAACATTTCGGTCATAGCGGCGCTGTGTTCAGGCCGAATCACGCGGCCGCCTGCCGATCCGCTTCGCCGATACAACACCGTGCGATCGCCGGCGCGAATTTCCACGATACCGTGCGGCCAGGCGTCGATGCCGCCGCTGGCGAAAGCCGCGTAGGCACCGGTCAGTTCCAAAAGTGTTACTTCGCTCGCGCCAAGCGCCGTGCTGAGATCGCGGCGAAGCTCCGATGCGATGCCGAGCCGCTGCGCGGTTGCGATGACCCGATCGACGCCGACCTTCTGTGCCAAGCGAACGGTTGCCGTGTTGATCGACCGGGAAAATGCCTCGCTTATGGTGATGCGGCCGCGAAAGGTCGAATCGAAATTGCCGGGGCTCCAACGATCGATTGAGATCGGCGCATCCTCGACGATATCCGTCGGCTGATATCCCGCTTCAACCGCGGCCAGGTAGACAAAGGGTTTGAACGCTGAACCGGGTTGCCGCGAGGCCGTCGTTGCCCGATTGAACTGACTGTCGCCGTAATCCCGGCCGCCGATCATGGCGCGCACGGCGCCGTCGGTCGCCATTGCCACGAGAGCCGCCTGACCCACGCGAAGGTGCGAACCTTCGTCGGCGAGAGCCGATTTCACCTGCGCTTCGGCCTCGCGTTGCAATTTGGGATCAAGCGTCGTCAATACAGTTAGGTCGGAATCGGTGTAGCCCACAAAATCGGTGATCTGATCGATCACCCAATCCAGAAAATATCGCGCATTGCGGCCAGCCGCGGGCAGGACCTCCGGCCGCAGGGGGTCGCGGGAGGCGGCGGTGGCGTCGGTTGCGGTCAAATAACCCGCTTCGACCATGTTGGCGAGAACTTGGGCAGCCCTGGCGCCGGAACGGGCGAGGTCGGCCGTCGGCGCGTAGCGGGATGGCGCCTTGAGCAAGCCGGCGATGACGGCGGCCTCATGCAACGACAAACGGCGCGCGGATTTTCCGAAATATTTTCGAGACGCGGCCTCCACGCCGAAGGTCCCGGCGCCCAAATACACCCGGTTCAGATAGATCGAAAGGATCTGATCTTTCGTGAATTTCCGTTCCAGCCACAGGGCCAGCAGCAATTCCTGGACCTTGCGGCGAAGTGTGCGTTCGGACGTAAGAAAGACGTTCTTGGCGAGCTGCTGGGTGATGGTGCTGCCGCCCTGCACGACGCGTCGTTCCCGCAGATTGACGTAGGCGGCGCGGGTGAACCCGATGATGTCGAGGCCGAAATGTTCGCGGAATCGCCGGTCCTCGGTGGCAATGACCGCCTCCGGAAGATAACGGGGCAGTTCCGCCAGCGGCACCGCCCCACCGTGAAGGTCGCCATAGGCGCCAAGCGGCGACCCATCGGCCGCGAGAAGCGTAACACTCGGCCGTCGCGTGAAATTATCCAGGTCACCGATATCGGGAAGGTCATAGGCATAAACAGCGGCCAGTCCGGCGACGGCGACGGCCGCCCACACACCAATCGTCGCCGTCCAGGCCGCGAGCCGAACCAACGGCCGCCGCGGTCGGCGCCGCCGACGCGGCGGCTCTTCACTTTCCTGCGCGACCGAGCGTGCATCCGGCGAGCCGCCGAAAAGGCCCGGCTCGCGCCGATCCTTCACCTTGTTTCGTTTAGCTTTCGCCACGCTCCCGCTCTACCCCCGTTTCTGGCGGTGTCGCGAACCGGCGCGATCATACGTCGAGATTGGCGACCTTGTGAGCATTGGACTGTATGAACTCACGGCGCGGTTCGACGAGATCGCCCATGAGGGTGGAGAAAACCTCTTCAACCTCGTCGTCATGGCCGATCTTGACCTGTAACAGGCGGCGCGAATTCGGGTCGAGGGTTGTCTCCCACAATTGCTCCGGGTTCATCTCGCCTAGGCCTTTGTAGCGTTGGATGGACAGGCCTTTGCGTCCGTTCTCCAACACGATCTCAAGCAGCGCCGTGGGACCGCTGATGGCGCGATCGAAATCCTTGCCCTGCAGCCGCGCAAACCGTTCATAGATGCCTTGCAACTCGACGACCATCTCCACGAGCCTGCGCGCTTCGGTACTGTTGATCACAACCGAATCGATGACACACCGGTCGGTCTCGCCGCGCAGCTTGCGCTCGAAGATCAATTCGCCGGCCGCCGTCGCCGTGCCGGTCCACCCGCGATCGCTTTCGGGAACAAGGGCGTCGAGCCGACGGGCGATGACACGGGCGACTTCCGCGGCTTTGTCGCGGTCCGTGAGCAGTTCGGGCGAAAGCGCCCCCAGAATCGCGGCCTGCTCGACGGCATCGCGCCCGCCGACACGGCGGGACAGGGGCGCCAGCAACGACCGGACGATGCGAGCCTGATCGACCAGGGAACGAAGGTCGCGGGCGGCGCGGGTGCTGCCATCCTTGCCGATGACCAGAACCAAATCGTCCAGACCGGCGCCGATCAGATAGTCCTCCAGTTCCCGATCGTCTTTGCAATAGACCTCGGATTGCCCGCGTTTGACCCGATAGAGCGGCGGCTGCGCGATATACAGGTAGCCTCTCTTTTCGGCGCCGGATGGCTGATGTTCGATAAGCTGGCGCATGTGGCGAAAAAAGAACGTCAGCAACAAGGTGCGGATATGACTGCCGTCGACATCGGCGTCGGTCATGATGATGACACGATGGTAGCGCAGCTTGCCGATATCGAAATCCTCGGCGATCCCGGTACCGAGCGCGGCGATCAGCGTCCCGATCTCGGCGGAATTCAACATCTTGTCCAACCGGGCACGCTCGACGTTCAGGATTTTGCCGCGCAACGGCAGGATGGCCTGAGTGCGGCGGTCCCGACCCTGTTTGGCCGAGCCGCCCGCCGAATCGCCCTCGACGATGAATAACTCCGACAACGCCGGATCGCGCTCCTGGCAATCGGCGAGCTTCCCGGGAAGAGACGCCATGTCGAGGGCGCCCTTGCGACGCGTGAGATCGCGCGCTTTGCGCGCGGCCTCCCGTGCCGCCGCCGCCTCGACCGCCTTGGCAACGACGCGTTTGGCATCGCTGGGGTGCTCTTCGAACCACTGCTGGAGACGTTCGCCGACAACACCTTCGACGACCGGCCGGACCTCCGACGACACCAACTTGTCCTTGGTCTGCGACGAAAATTTCGGGTCCGGGACCTTCACCGACAAGACACACGACAAACCCTCGCGGGCGTCTTCGCCGGATAGCGGCACCTTTTCCCGTTTGGCGATTCCGCTTTCGGTCGCATAGGTGTTGATGGTCCTGGTCAGCGCCGCGCGGAAGGCAGCCAGATGAGTGCCGCCATCACGCTGGGGAATGTTGTTGGTGAAACACAACATTGTCTCGTGATAGGCGTCGGTCCACTCCATCGCCACGGAGACGGTGATTCCTTCGCGTTCCGCCGACCACGTTATCGTGGGATGGAGCGCGGTCTTGCCGCGATCGAGATATTTGACGAAAGCCTCGATGCCGCCGTCATAGTGCAACTCAACGACCTTTTTCTCGACACCGCGCGCATCGGTCAGAACCAGCGAAACGCCCGAATTGAGGAACGCCAGTTCGCGCAGCCGGTGCTCCAGCGTCGCCAGGTCGAACTCCGTGCGGGTGAATGTCACTCGCGAGGGTTTGAACGTAACCTGGGTTCCCGTGCGCCCATCCGCCGGGCCGACCTCCGCGAGCGGCGCCTGGGGCTCGCCATCGCGAAAACGCAGAAAGTACTCCTTGCCCGCGCGCCAGATGCGGAGATCGAGAACCTCGGACAAGGCATTGACGACCGAGACACCAACCCCATGCAAACCGCCGGAGACTTTGTACGAGTTTTGATCGAATTTTCCGCCCGCGTGCAGCTGAGTCATGATGACTTCAGCGGCGGACACACCTTCCTCCGAATGGATTTCGACCGGTATTCCGCGGCCATTGTCGTTAACCGTGACCGAGCCATCGGCGTTGAGAACGACATCGATGCGGTCGCAATAGCCGGCGAGGGTTTCGTCGATGGAATTGTCCACCACCTCATAGACCATGTGGTGGAGACCCGATCCGTCATCGGTATCGCCGATATACATTCCCGGCCGCTTGCGCACCGCGTCGAGGCCGCGCAAGACCTTGATCGCCTCTGCGCCGTAGCTTTCGGCGCCAATTGCGGCATCGCGCTTTACCGGTGGGGACTCGCTCATGTTTGGCTCACGCTTGCAGACTCAACCTTAAGAAAGAGGGCCCGGCCCCAAAGCCCGGCGAACAAGTCTTCGTCGGTGCCGGTCAGCCAGGCCTGCCCACCCATGTCGACGAGAAGATCGAAGAGGGCGGCGCGGCGCGCGGCATCAAGGTGGGCGGCAACCTCGTCAAGAAGAAGGATCGGCGGGACTCCGCGTTCGGCCGCGACCAAACGCGCGGCGGCAAGGACAACCGACAGCAGCAGCGCTTTCTGTTCACCGGTCGAGCAGCGAGCGGCGGCCTCGTTGCGACGGCGGTGCTTCACCGCCAAATCGCTGCGATGCGGGCCGTGAGCGGCTCCGCCGGCGACCCCGTCCTGTCGCCGCGATGCCGCCAGCGTATTGCGCAGACGATCCTCGACGGCCAGCGCGGGACCTTCCGCAAGCCAGGATTCGACCTCGCCGACGACCGCCAAGGCGGCGGCTGGAAACGGGCCTTCTTCGGCGGCGGCGCGGTCGATCCTCCCGGCAATGTCCACTCGGGAGGCGGCAATGGCGATCCCTTCGCGCGCCATGACTTCCTCCAACGCCGTCAGCCAGCCGGCGTCGGCGTTGGTTCCCCGTTCGAGGAGGCGGGCCCTTTCGCGCAGGGCTTGTTCATAGGCGGAAACCCGCGCGGCATGCTCCGGGTCGTGACCATGCACAAGGCGATCGAGAAACCGGCGGCGCGTCGACGGGCCGTCGACAAACAGGCGATCCATTTCGGGCGTGATCCAGGCAATGGAGGCCAGCCGCGCGAGTTCCTTTTGACCGCGCGAGTCGCGGCCATCGATGCGTAACAGCCTGCGTTCTCCGCCGCCGTTGCCGCTATGCCCCGAATCGCGGCCAGTGCCGACCTCAACGATACCGGAGCCGGTCTCAAGGCTGGCCGAGACGGTCCACGGCCGCGACCCACCCTCCGAACGGCGGTCGATATCGGACAACCGTGCGCGGCGTAGGCCCCGCCCAGGGGCCAAGAAGGACAAAGCCTCGAGCAGATTGGTCTTACCTGCGCCGTTGGGGCCAACCAGAACGATTGGCCGGCTGTCCAGGGCGGGCCGTGCCGCGCCGCCCAGCCGTAGACTGCCGTAACAGCGGAAATCGGCGAGCACGAGCCGCCTAACGCCAATCGCTGCCGTCGCCCGGGCTGAACAGGAAGCGGCGGTCGCTTCCGTACCCCCCACGGAGGTGAGCGTGGCTTGGGTCACACGCGAAGTGGCATCAACACATAGAGGGCCGAAGCATCGGCCACGTCGCGAATCAAGGTCGGCGAGCCCGCATCGGCCATGATGAACCGCGCGCCGTCCCCGTCAATCTGCTGCGTGATGTCGAGCAGATAGCGGGAATTGAATCCAATCTCGATTGGCGGCGCATCGTAGCGGACTTCGATCTCCTCGCTGGCGTTGCCGGTTTCCGGACTCGTCGCCGAAACCACGAGGCTGCCGCGACTGACCGTCAGCTTCACGGCCCGCGATTTCTCGGTCGAAACGGTGGCGACGCGATCGACCGCCGCGGTGAAATCCTTGCAGTTGACCTCCATTACCTTATCGTTGGTCGTCGGGATGACCCTCTCATAGTCCGGGAAGGTGCCGTCGATCAGCTTCGAGGTGAGGACAACATCCTCGAAGGCAAAACGGATGCGGGTCTCCGACAACGCGACCTGGAGGGTGCCGCCGGCTTCGTCCACCAAACGGCGAAGCTCGCTCACGGTTTTCCGCGGAATAATGACGCCGGGAATGGTTTCGGCGCCGGACGGCAGGGGAATTTCAACCCGCGCGAGCCGATGGCCATCGGTGGCGACCGCGCGCAAGACCTTCACACCGTCGCTTTGCGCGGCATGAAGGTAGATGCCGTTCAAATAATACCGTGTCTCCTCGGTGGAAATGGCGAAGCGCGTGCGATCGACCAGTCCGCGCAAGTCTCCCGCTTCCAATCGAAAGGTCGCCGGCATTTCCCCGCCCGCGAGTTTCGGAAAATCCTCCGCCGGCAAACAAGCCAGCGTGAATTTCGAGCGCCCGGCACGCAATCCGACTTGCCCCTTGTCGCCGCCATCAACAACAACCTCGGCGCCTTCGGGAAGCTTGCGGATGATGTCGTACAGAGTATGCGCCGGCATGGTGAGCGCACCTTGGCGCGCGACGTTGGACGAGACGGTCTCAACCAGGGCGATGTCCATATCGGTGGCGGTCAAGGACACGCGCTCGGCCTGGGCTTCAATCAAAACATTGGACAGAATGGGGATGGTATTGCGTCGCTCGACCACACTCTGGGCATGTCCCAATGCCCTGAGCAGGGAGTTCCGTTCGATTGTGAACTTCATGGCGTTGCGTAGGACCTTTGCGTAGCTGCCGAGGGCCCCGACCAAGGCCGCCGGCGAGCTTTGCCGACGCTTTTAGAAAGCCGTCCGAGCCCGGCCTTCGTGCGGAAGTTCACTATAGCAGAGGCGCGCTGGCGACGAACCATTTTCCGTGCCGCCCGCATACGATTTGGCGCTGGCTCCGGCAGGCGGAGGCGCGAGAAAGATGACTATGTATCAAATGCTTATGACAAATCCTGGAATTCCCGGGACTTCCCCTCACCCGCGCGGATGTCGGCCTTGGCGGGGACTAAGCCTCGAGCATGCGACGCAGCAGATCAACGTCGTCGGCGAATTGCTTGTCGCCGGCCCTCAGCTCTTCGATCTTGCGCACCGCATGCATGACGGTGGTGTGGTCGCGACCACCGAATTTGCGGCCGATTTCCGGCAAGGATCGCGAAGTGAGTTGCTTCGCCAGGTACATGGCCACCTGACGCGGCCGGGCGACCGCACGCGCACGCCGCGCGGAATGCATGTCGGCGAGGCGGATGTTGAAATGTTCGGCGACCCGTTTTTGGATTTCCTCGATCGTCACTCTGCGGTCATTGGCGCGCAGAAGGTCGTGGAGGACTTCATGCGCAGTTTCGATCGTCACCGGACGCCCGACGAGTGTCGCATGGGCGGCGATTCGGTTCAGCGCGCCTTCGAGTTCACGGACGTTCGACGTAATGCGGTGCGCCAGGAACTCCAGAACCTTGGGCGGAACGACTGATTTTGAATTTTCGGTCTTGGCCTGAAGGATGCCGAGGCGAAGTTCGTAGGTCGTCGGATGAATGTCGGCCACGAGGCCCCAACCGAGTCGGGAGCGCACACGCTCCTCGATCCCCTCCAGGTCGGAGGGCGATTTGTCGGCGGATAGGACGATTTGGCGGTTCTGGTCGATCAGGGCATTGAATGTGTGGAAAAATTCCTCCTGGGTCGAATCGCGGCCCCCGATGAACTGCACGTCGTCCACCATCAAGACGTCGACCGAACGAAACTGTTCCTTGAACGAAACAGTGTCCTTGAAGCGAAGCGCCCGAATGAACTGGTACATGAATTTTTCGGCGGATAGATAGACCACCCGACGGCGCGGCTGGCGTGCCCGTATGTGCCAAGCAATCGCGTGCATCAGGTGGGTCTTGCCGAGCCCAACGCCGCCATAAAGAAAGAGCGGGTTGAAGGTAACCCCGTTCGATTCGGTCACGCGGCGGGCGGCGGCGAAGGCAAGTTCATTGGGCTTGCCCACGACGAAATTCTCGAACGTGAAACGCGGGTCGAGCGGAGATCCGATATCGTCCCGTTCGTCGATGGCCGGGGTTGCGGGTTCCGAGCGCGGCGGCGGAGCGGCTTCAACCGCGGGTTTGACCGCGACCGGTGCCTTCCTGCCGTCGACGACTATGGCGATGGCGCGCACCGTCGGGCACTCCGCGGCCCACAATTCGCGCAGCCGATCGGCGAACCGACTCTCAACCCAATCGCGCTTGAATTGAGCCGGCGCCGCCAGAACCACTTCGCTGCCACGCAGGGCAACGAATGTCAGCGGCTTGATCCAATTTCGGTACAGAACCTCGTCGATTTCGGACTTAAGCGCGGCGCGTACACGCGCCCAATGAGTTTGCAGGGGGCCGCTCGTTTCGTCCTCGCGCATCGGTTCATCCCCCCAAACCTGAACGTTCATTCCTGCGTCCAGGGAAGGCCAGCGACCTTCCATCCAGCCTCGCGGCGGCGCCCCTGCGCATCGAGCGGACCTTCGAAACCCTCGGCAATGTTGTAGCAACGCTCAAATCCCATCGCCGCCATCGCCATGGCTGCGGCGCGCGATCGCCCACCCGACCGGCACAGGAACATGACCGGCATATCCAGTTCCACGCCCTTGCCGCGCAGATCGCCATCGAAGCCGGGATTTTCCGTCATGTTTGGGTAGATGTGCCAACTGACGAGCACCGGCGTTTTCCCGAGGCGGCTGAGATCGGGAAGTCCGACGAACTGCCACTCGGGCCGGGACCGGACATCGACAAGTACCGCGCGTGGATCGGATGCAAGCAGGTCCCAGGCCTGCTTGGGCGCAAGATCGCCGGCAAAGGTGGCTTTGTTGCCGTCGGCTGCGCGACCACCATTGGGGACACCTTTATTGCTGCTTCTCACAATGGGCGCGCCATGCCTTTGATCCTCCGCACCCATCGAAAACTCGCGATGCGTCGGCTCCGACGCGGCAAATCTACGATGGATCTTCAGGAAGAAGCGGAAGCACTAGGACTTTCCATGAGTTTCTTAAGTATTGAGTTTCTTAAGTATTGAGTTTGTATTTCTTCAAGACGGCCAAATAAACAACTGCTCCGAACCGGCTTTTATTCTTGCCTTTTATTCTTGGTATCGCCTTCCGACTTCAGGGCGGACAAAACCTAGCCCCCAAAACCACCCCTGGCAATACGCCCGAATGAAGAACGACAAAAAAGTTCGGGAGTGTTGCAGAAGGCGCGCAGAATGCGCGATGTCACCACCCCGGCGTTCAGCCCTTCGCCGACAGCGATTTGATCCGTGCGGAGAGGCGAGAAATCTTTCGCGACACCGTGTTGCGGTGCAGGACACCTTTGGTCACGCTCCGCATCAACACAGGCGTGGCCGCGCCCAAGGCGGCTTTGGCCTTTTCCTTGTCGCCTGAGGCGATCGCCTCTTCGACACCCTTGATGAATGTGCGAACGCGAGATTGGCGGGCACGATTGGCGACGGCGCGACGCAGCGCCTGTCGGGCATTTTTTTCCGCCGATTTCGTGTTCGCCATCGCAGGCACTCCGATCTGTCCGCAATCGTCCCGAAGGGCCGGTTTATAGTCCGCGCCGGCCCGGCACGTCAATCGCGACCTCTATCACCCGCCGGTCGCCGGCCGGGCGCCGCGCGACTGGACTACCGATTGTGGAATTGCGCCGGGCGTTTATCCACGAAAGCCGACATGCCTTCTTTTTGATCGTCCGTGGCAAAAGTCGCGTGGAAGAGGCGCCGCTCGAAGCGCACGCCTTCGGACAGGGTTGTCTCATACGCCTGGTTGACGGCCTCTTTTGCCATCAAAACTGCCGGGCGCGACAGCGCCGCGATGCGCTGTGCGCATTTGACCGCCTCCTCGACCAGATCGGCGAGTGGCAAGACGCGGCTGACCAGTCCCGCGCGCTCGGCCTCCGCGGCGTCCATCATTCGACCGGTCAGGCACATCTCCATCGCCTTTGACTTACCGACAAGGCGCGTGAGCCGCTGTGTTCCGCCGGCGCCCGGCATGGTGCCAAGCGTGATTTCCGGCTGGCCGAATTTGGCATTGTCGGCCGCCAGGATGAAATCGCACATCATCGCGACCTCGCAGCCGCCGCCAAGGGCGAAGCCGGCCACCGCCGCGATGACCGGTTTTCGGCAGGTTGTTATGCGTTCCCACCCAACGGTTATGAAGTCTTCGAGATAGGCCTCGACGAAGGTCTTGTCCTTCATCTCCTTGATGTCGGCGCCGGCCGCGAAAGCCTTGTCGCTTCCGGTGAGAACAACCGCGCCGATCGCGGGATCTCCCTCGAAGGCGTCCAGCGCCCTGCCCAATTCCGCGATCAGGGCGGTCGACAGCGCATTGAGCGCCTTCGGCCGATTGAGCCGGATAAGCCCAACCGCGCCTCGGGTTTCGACGACGATGTTCTCGTACGCCATTGCCAATTTCTCCCTATCGCTGTCGCTTTGCACAATAAAATGTCGACCGCCCGGACTGAACGATGCGCACAATCGCGGAGCGGCAGTCGCAGCCCGGGCAAGATTCACCCTCGCGCCCGTAAACGCAGAAGCTGAACTGAAAGTAGCCGAGTTCTCCGGAAGACTGCACATAATCGCGCAAGGTCGAGCCGCCGGCCGCGATCGCCTCCGTGAGCACATCCTTGATCGCTCCGGCGAGGCGCGCGGCGCGACGGCCGGCAACCGTGCCCGCCTGGCGACGGGGCGAGAGCCCGGCGCGAAAGAGGGCCTCGCACGCATAGATGTTGCCAATGCCGGCGATGACCCGCTGGTCAAGAAGTGCGGCCTTGATCGGCGCCGTGCGCCCGTGCAGCCTTGCCGCCAGGGATGCGCCGTCGAAGGACGGATCGAGAGGCTCCGGACCCAGAGCCGCAAACAGGGCATGATCGGCCAGGGCTTTACCCTGAACCACGTCCAACAGGCCAAATCGGCGCGGATCGGTGAACCGGACGACTGTGCCGTCATCGATTGAAAAATCGGCATGATCGTGCGGGCCGGGCGGGGGCAGCCGTTGGTCACCGATGACGAGTCGGCCCGACATGCCAAGATGAACGACAAGCACCGGTCCATCGTCAGGTTCCTCGTTTCGGCGGTGCCCCAGGCGTAGAAGAAGGAATTTTGCGCGACGATCGACTCTCTCGACGCGTCGTCCCTCGAGACGCTCGGCAAGGCCGGCGGGGATCGCCTGCCTAAGGTCGGCGCGACGTGTCACGACACGGACGAGACGTTTGCCCTCAAGGCGCCGGGCAAGCCCGCGCCGGATGGTTTCGACTTCCGGAAGTTCTGGCATTAGCCGCGAAGGTAGCGCGATTCCGGCCAGCCAAGCTATCTTGCCGGGATGACGAGCGAATTGCCCACCGCCCCAACCGGCACCGTGCCGTTCGGGTACCGCGACGTCGCGCCCGATGAGAAGCCGCGGCTCGTACGCGGAATTTTCGACAGCGTCGCCACGCGCTACGACCTCATGAACGACTTGATGAGCGGCGGACTGCACCGATTGTGGAAACGGGAGCTGGTTGATTGGCTCGCCCCGCGGCCAGGCCAAAAACTTCTGGATCTGGCCGGCGGCACCGGTGACGTGGCCCTGCGCGCGGCCAATCGGCGGCCCGGGCCAATCATGGTCTGCGACCTCACGCCGGCGATGTTGACGATCGGGCGGGATAAGGCCGTCGATCGCGGCCTCATCGAGGGGATCGCCTGGATCGCCGGCAACGCGGAATCCTTGCCTTTCGCCAGTGCCAGCTTCGATGCCTGCACCATTGCCTTCGGCTTGCGCAACGTCGCGCGTATCGACCTAGCGCTTGCCGAAATCCGCCGCGTGCTCAGGCCGGGCGGACATTTCCTCTGCCTCGAATTCAGCAAGGTCGTGGTCCCGGGTTTACGCGCGCTTTACGATCGGTATTCCTTTGACGTGCTTCCGGCCTTGGGCGGAATGGTGGCGGGGGATGAGGACGCCTACCGTTATCTGGCCGAAAGCATCCGACGTTTTCCCGACCAAGAACGCCTTGCCGGGCTCATCGCGGATTCCGGGCTCGGCCAAGTCACCCACCGCAACCTTTCGGGCGGCGTTGCCGCTATTCATTCTGCTTGGCGGCTGTAGAAACATTTCATGATCCGAACATTTCGCAATCTCGGCCGCCTCTTTCGTGTCTTCGTCACCTTTACCCGCCATGACGCGTTGTTCGTGCTCGATGGCCTGGGTGTCTCGCCCGGGGCGCTGCGGCTACTGAAGTTTGCCGCGCTGCGCCGCGAAGCGGGACCTGCCCCCCGCCAGGGCGAGAACCTACGGGCGGCGCTTCATGCCCTCGGCCCGGCTTTCATCAAATTGGGACAGGCCCTTTCCTGCCGTCCCGATATTGTGGGTGAGGAAGTCGCGGCCGACCTTGCCGATTTGCAGGACAAGTTGCCGCCCTTCGCGGGCGCCGTTGCGATCAAGATCATCGAAGCCGAGCTTGGTCGGCCCCTTGCCGCCTGTTTCGCGCGATTCGAGGATCGGCCGGTCGCGGCCGCCTCCATCGCCCAGGTGCATTTCGCCGAGACCGCGGACGGTAGAGAGGTTGCCGTCAAGGTTCTGCGCCCGGGAATTGAAGCGGCGTTTGCCCGCGACCTTGACCTATTGACCTGGCTGGCCGAGCGGATCGAGGCGATGTGGCCGGCAATACGGCGTCTTAAGCCGATTGCGGTTGTTGACGCCTTCGCCGAAACCGTCGCGGTCGAGATGGATTTGCGGATGGAAGCCGCCGCCGCCGCCGAGTTAGGGCGGAATTTCTCGGGCGACCCCGACTATCGGGTTCCCGAAGTCGATTGGACGAGGACCGCCCGCCGTGTCCTGACGATCGAACGCATCAGCGGACTGCCCATCGACGAACGCGCCGCCCTGATCGCGGCGGGCCACGAACCGCGAGAAATCGTCGCCCGCGCCGGTCGGATCTTCTTCAAGCAGGTGTTTCGCGACGGCTTCTTTCATGCCGACCAGCATCCCGGCAACATGTTCGTCGAAACGTCGGGGCGAATCGTCGCCGTCGATTTCGGCATCATGGGCCGGATCGACCAAGATACGCGATTCTATCTCGCCACGATGCTCGCCGGGTTCCTTGACGGCGACTACCGGCGCGTGGCCGAAGTGCATTTCCGCGCAGGCTACGTTCCGGCCCATAAATCCATCGAGTCATTCGCCCAGGCATGCCGCGCGATCGCCGAACCGATTCTCGGCCGCCCCACGAACGAAATTTCTCTGGCCCGCCTCCTGGCGCAGCTATTCCAGGTGACCGAGACGTTTGAGATGGAAACACAGCCGCAGCTCTTGCTGCTTCAAAAGACGATGCTTGTCGCCGAAGGCGTCGGACGCCGCCTTGATCCGACCGTCAATATGTGGCTGTTGGCTCGTCCCCTGATCGAGGAATGGATGAACGAGGCCCAAGGCGTCGAGACGCGTCTGCGCGTGGTCGCGAGTGACGTTGTTGGCCAGATTGGCGGCCTGCCGCTCTTCGTGCGCAATGTCGGCAAAGCCGCCGCTCAACTAGCGAATGGTGGCGTCCGTCTGGACGCCGATTCGCTGAGGGCCTTGGGCGCGGGCGCCCGGCCGTGGCCGTGGGGCTGGATCGCCGCGGCGGCCGCGATCGGGGCGTTGATCGCGAGCGCGATCTGAAGCATTATTCGGCCTTCACGGCATTGCGCAGCGTTCCAATACCCGTGATCTCGACTTCGCAAATGTCGCCCGGCTTCATGAAAAGCGGGGGATTGCGTTTGTAGCCGACGCCGGCCGGCGTACCCGTGGCGATGACGTCGCCGGGGGCCAGGGGCGTGAACGACGATACGTAAGAGATCAGCTTGGGCACCGCGAACGTCATGTCGCCGCACGCGCCGCGCTGAACCTCGGCGCCGTTCAATCGCGTGACGATGGTGAGGCGCGTCGGATCGCGGATCTCGTCGCTTGTGACCATCCAGGGACCGAAGCCGCCGGTCGATGGAAAGTTCTTTCCGGGCGTGAACTGACTGGTATGGTTTTGCCAATCGCGCACGCTGCCATCGTTGAAACAGGTGTAGCCCGCGACATGGCCGAGCGCCTCCGCCTCATCGATGTATCGACCGGCGCGCCCGATGACCACCGCGAGTTCGCCTTCGAAATCGAACATGTCCGAAACCCGCGGCTTGACCAGCGTTTGTAGGTGTCCGGCGAGCGAACTGGCGAAACGGACGAATACGGTTGGATGTTGTGTCATGGGCCGCCCCGTCTCGGCGCGGTGCCCATCGTAATTGACGCCGATGCACAGGATGCGGCGCGGATCGGGGATCACTGGGAGAAAACTCACATCTGTCAGACGCAGATCCGGCGATTGACCGCGCGATGCACGCCGGACATCGTTCATGCCGGACTTGAGCGCCTGACGCAGTGTCGGGAAATTCGAGCCGATGCGAGAGACGAGATCGACGATGCCTTCATCGGTGACGACGCCGTAGCTCTCGCGTCCTCGCGCTCGAAAACTTGCGAGCTTCACTATTCCCCCCATTTGCAATCATCTCGGCCTTTGCGGATTGCCGAGTTTCCGCATTGTTTCAGTCGTTTGGCTACCAAGTCAACCGCTCGCAGGAGCACTGCCTTTAACAGGCCATCACGGCTGTGATACTGTCCGGCCATTCGAGATTGGAGGGGCAGGAACCAATGCGTGCATTAACCCGCAGTGTCGCGATTGCCGTCGCGTTGCTGCTCGCCCCCATCGCCGGCCGCGCCGAAACGATCAAGATCGGCCTTCTTCTCGAGCTTTCCGGGCCAAGCGCCGCGCTTGGCAAGCCGATCGACGACGCCGTTCGGCTTTTCGTCAAGCAGCACGAGAAGGACATTCTCCCTCACAAGATCGAGATCGTTCGCCGCGACCTCACCGGACCCGCGCCCGACATCGCCAAACGCCTCGCGCAGGAGCTCATCACCCGCGACCGCGTGCACATTTTGGCTGGTGTTGTCTACACGCCAAACGCCAACGCCATCGCCCCGCTGGCCACCGAGGCGAAGATTCCCTTCATCATCATGAACGCGGGCACGTCGATGACCACGACATTGTCACCCTACATTGCGAGGGTCTCGTTCACGCTGTGGCAGACGAGCCTGCCCATGGGCGAATGGGCGGCCCGGAAAGGCATGAAAAAAGCCTACACCGCCGTCAGCGACTACGGTCCCGGACTTGACGCCGAGGCCGCCTTCGCCAAGGGTTTCACCGCCGGGGGCGGTCAAATTGTCGGCAGCGTCCGCATGCCCCTGACCACGCCGGACTATGTGCCCTTCATTCAGCGCATCAAGGACGCGGGTCCCGAAGCCCTGTTCGTATTCGTCCCCGCCGGCAAGGATGCCACCGCGTTCATGAAGGCCTATGGCGAACGTGGCCTGAAGGAAGCCGGCATCACGCTCATCGCGACCGGAGATCTGACGCCCGAAGAGGAACTGCCCAATATGGGGGACGTGCCCCTGGGGCTGGTGACGTCCCATCACTATTCGGTCGCCCATGACAGCGCGGTCAACAAGGCTTTCGTCGATAGCTGGATCAAGGAATACGGGCCGGGAAGCACGCCGAACTTCATGTCCGTCGGCGGCTGGGACGGCATGGCGGCTATTTTCCAGGTCATCAAGCAACTTGACGGGAAAATCGATGGCGACAAGGCCATGGCCGTGCTGAAGGGCTGGAAAACGGAAAGCCCGCGCGGCCCCATCGCCATCGACCCGGACACCCGCGATGTCATCCAAAACATCTATCTCCGGCGCACCGAGAAGATCGGCGGCAAGCTACAGAATACCGAGTTCGAAAGCATTTCCGCCGTCAAGGACCCCTGGAAGGCCCTGAACGCCCAATAAGCCGCTCGCATCCGGCGTTCGTCGCTCCATCGCGCAGCGGCGACTGAGATGAATTGGGCGATCTCCATGGCCGTCGGCATCCTCGTTGACGGGTTGGCCTATGCGATGATCCTTTACATCGTCTCGGCTGGCCTATCCGTGACGATGGGATTGATGGGCTTCGTCAACCTCGCCCACGGCGCCTTTGCGATGTTCGGCGGCTATGTGGCGTTGACGCTGGTCAATGCGTGGCAAGTTCCCTTCCCCATTGCACTGATGGCCGCGTTCGCCGGCGGTGGCACCGCCGGCTTCCTCGTCGAGAGAACGATCTATGCACGCCTTTACGGAGCCGGCGTGCTCGACCAGGTTCTGATGACCATCGGCGTATTGTTCATTTCAATGGCGGCGGCCGCTTTTGTTTGGGGTCCGCTGCCGCAGCGAATCGCGCTTCCGTCTTATTTGACCGGCCAAATCGACCTCGGTTTTCGGCAATTGCCCACATATCGAGTATTTCTGATCGTCGCGGGACTTCTCGCCGCCGCCGGGCTGTGGTTCGGGCTCGAACGCACCCGCTTCGGGGCTTGCGTACGCGCAGCGGTCGACAATCGCCGCATGGCGGAATCGCTCGGCATCGATGTGCGGCGCCTGTTCAGCCTGACCTTTGCCTTGGGCAGCGGGCTGGCCGGTCTGGGCGGCGCCTTGGGTGCCGAGATTCTGGCGATTTCGCCGAGTTATGGCATCGAATACCTGGTCTACTTTCTGATCGTTGTTTCGGTCGGAGGCCTGGGGAGTTTGCGCGGAGCCTTTATCGCCGCTCTCCTGCTCGGTATCGCCGACTATGGCGGCAAATACCTGCTGCCGGAGTTGGGCGGGTTCTTCATCTACATCGCGATGATCGCGACGCTCCTTTGGCGCCCGGCGGGATTGTTTGGCCGTGCCTGACGGAGCCGCGAGCCCCCACGCGGCGGTCGCCGCGCTTGCCCGCCGGCAGACCTGGCGTCCGATCGAGGCGTTGCCGTGGTTACTGGCCGTCGCGGCCTATGTCGTGTTTCCGGATTATCTCAACCTCGGCTCGCAAATTCTGATCATGATTCTGTTCGCGCTGTCGCTGGACCTCGTTCTCGGTTACGCCGGAATCATCAGCCTAGGCCACGCCGCCTTCTTCGGGGTTGGGGCGTACACCGCCGGTTTACTGGCCCAGGCCGGATGGGTGGAACCGATCTCTGGCCTGATTGCGGCGGGAATCGTCGCCGGGTTCGTGGGACTGGCCAGCGGATGGGTCATCCTGCGAACCCAAGGGCTGACGCTCCTGATGCTGACCTTGGCCGTGGCTGTCATGCTCCACGAAATCGCCAACAAGGCCGTGGGTATCACCGGGGGAACCGACGGGCTTCACGGCATGACCTTCATGCCGCTGCTGGGTTTTTTCCGGTTCGATCTGTTTGGGCGGACGGCTTATCTCTATTCACTCGCGGTGTTGCTTGTGATGTTTCTCATCGCGCGCCGGATTGTGTTTTCGCCGTTTGGTCGCTCCCTGGCCGGTATCCGCGAAAACCCCATCCGCATGCAGGCCCTCGGCGCACCGGTATCGGTGCGCCTGATCGCCATCTACACGGTGGCGGCGTTCATGGCCGGGATCGCGGGCGCCCTGCTGACGCAAACGTCCCAGTTCGTCGGTCTTCGCGTCTTGAGCTTCGAGATGTCGGGCGCGGCGCTGATCATGTTGATCCTCGGCGGCACCGGCAGGCTCTACGGAGCCTTTGTCGGCACCGCGATCTATATGACCGTGCAGGACAGCGCGGCCAAGACGACCCCTTATTACTGGTATTTCTGGCTTGGATGGCTGCTCGTTCTGTCCGTGCTTTTCACTCGGGGCGGACTGATCGGCGTCTTTGAACGCGCGCGGAAGGCGGTCATGGCATGGAAGCCCTAGGACCCGTGCTCCAGGCGACCGGCCTAAACAAGAGCTTCGGTGCCCTGCGGGTCGCCGACAATATCGATCTGTGCCTGCGCCCCGGGGATCGCCACGCCTTGATCGGCCCCAATGGAGCGGGGAAGACAACTTTGGTGAATATCCTCACCGGGAGGATCGCGCCGTCATCCGGGTCGATCCTGCTCGATCGGGTCGACATCACCCGCGCCTCTCAGCGCGAACGCGTCCGGCGCGGTCTCGTCCGCACGTTTCAGATCAACACGATCTTCAGGGGATTGTCGGCACTGGAGAACGTGACCCTGGCCGTCGCGGAACGAACCGGCGCTGCCGCCAATGGCTGGTCTCGCGCCTACGGCCCCGCCGACGCCGCGGACGAGGCTTTCGGTTTGCTTGAGGCGCTCGGCCTGGCCGAAGACGCGCTGCGGCCCGTCCAAGACCTTCCCTACGGACGCCAACGGCTCGTCGAAATCGCCCTTGCCCTTGGACTCAAGCCGAGGGTGCTCCTGCTCGACGAGCCCGCCGCCGGGGTCTCTTCGGCGGAGAGCGACGGGATCATTTCGGCGATCGAGGCGCTGTCCACCGACATTGCCGTCCTCATGATCGACCACGACATGGACTTGGTCTTTCGCTTCGCCAAGCGAATCACCGTTCTGGTGCGCGGTGCGGTGTTGATAGAGGGCGCGGCCGCCGACATCGCCGCGGATCGGCGTGTGCGCGAGACCTACCTGGGGCTCAATGCCTGACCTCCTGCGCCTCGAAAACGTCACCGCCGGTTATGGCAAGACAGTGATACTCGAGGACTTTTCTCTTGCCTTGCAGGGCGGCGAGACCGTCGCGGTCCTTGGACGTAATGGCGTCGGAAAGAGCACGTTGCTCGCCACGATCATGGGGCATTGCGCCCTTCATTCCGGCGGCATTGAGTTTGCTGGTCATGACCTCGCCAAGATGCCGATCCATGCGCGGGCCGGGATCGGCATCGGCTACGTCCCGCAGGAACGCGAAATCTTCCCCTCGCTGACGGTCGTGGAGAATCTCGTCGTCGCCGCCCGGCCCGGCGCCTGGACGATGCCTCGCGTCTTCGGCTTGTTCGTCGAGCTTGCCGCCTGCCGCGATCGCCGCGGGAACCAATTGTCCGGCGGGGAACAGCAGATGCTCGCGATCGGTCGCGCCCTCATGTGCAACCCGCGCCTGCTGCTGATGGACGAGCCGCTCGAAGGCCTGGCCCCCACGATCGTCGAAAAGGTCCTGGCCGCGATACACCACCTGGCGGAACAGGAAGGGCTGGCTATCCTTTTGGTCGAGCAACGCGTCGATCTGGCCCTTGCTTCGACCCGCCGAGCCATCGTCTTGGACCGTGGGCGCGCGACCTTTGATGGCGACAGCGCCACGCTCCGCGCCGATCCGAGGCGGCTTGCCATCGCCATGGGGCTGCACCCCCGAACCGCGCCGGAAACATCGGCCTGAGCACGCCCGCCAAAGCCGGCGTCATCGGCACTGCCAGACCGCCTCGATCGCGCATTCGGCGACGCGGCTGCGGGTCTGATCCACGCCTCGGCTGCGCAGCGCCGGACGAAAAAAGTCGTGAAGAAGTTGCAGCCTTTCCAGGCTCAGTTGCGCGGCGAGGTCGCGGGCAAGATCGACCAGGTTGATCGAGCGCGGCGACCAGCTCGATGCCTTGCAGATGGTGAACGTCCATTTGTGGTCGCTGTTGAACCGGCTCGGCCACTGACCGAGTTCATAGAGGTCTTCATCGGGAACGGTGACGATAATGAATCCGCCCGGCCTGACCACCCGCGCCCAGTTCCTGAGTGCCTCGCGGACATCGCCCATGTGCTCCAGGCAATGGCTGGCATGGACAAAGTCGAACGACTTGTCGGGCACGCCCAGCAAATATTGGGCGTCGCCGTCATCGGTGTCCCAGGTGCGAACCTCGACCATGCGCGGAAAGATGCCGACATATTGCCCGAGCGGATCGGGCTTGCCGCCGACGTCGAGTCCGCGGCCGACGAAGTAGCGATTGTGAAACGCCCCATCGTAATAGCGTCGCTTCGCCGCTTTCGATTGCTCCATGCTCATCGCGGGGCCAACCCTTTGAATTCACGCCGCGCGGCCGATACCTGGCGCGAAGGCGGCCGCGAGCCGCGCGTAATCTCCCAATTCATTGTAGGCAAAGGCCGAGATGCGGACCCACAAGGATCCGGCGAAAGGTAGCACGGGAACTTCGATCCGCCATTCATCGAATAACCGGTCATGGAGCCTTTCCGCCGCGGCTAGAGTTACCTGGGACCCGGTATCGGGCAACTTGACCGTCACCATCGCCCCACGCAGCGCGGGTCCGGAACCGATGTCGCTTTGCCAGGCGGCCGACAATTGCTCGGCGGCCGTTGCAGCAAGGTTCGCGACATATGTCCGAAGTGCGGTCTCGCCAAAACGGCGGCGAAAGTCGATGGCCGCTTCTATGGCGAGGAAGGGCGTGGGATCGCGTGTGCCGGTCCAATCGAACGCCGCGGTGAATCCCGATCGGTAGCCATGGGAGATCACCAGCGGTTTCAGGCTCGCCTGCGCCTCCCGCCGCGCCCATAGAAAGCCGCAACCCTTTGGCGCGCACAGCCATTTGTGGCAATTGCCGACATACCACTCCGCGCCGATTTCCGGGAGGTCGAGCGTCAACATTCCCGGTGCGTGGGCGCCATCGACCAGCAGGCGCACGCCGCGGGCCGCGCACAGCTTTGCAATCCGTTTGATCGGGAGCACGAGTGCCGTCGGCGAGGTCACATGATCGATCACCGCAAGGCGTGTGTGTGGAGCCATCGCGGCGTCGATGGCCTCGAGGACGCAATCCTCGTCCCGCGCCGGAAATGGCACGGCAGCCTCGACCAGTCGCGCCCTTCGGCGACCGCAGACTTCCTCGAGTGTCAGGCGAACCGCGGGATAAACATGGCTTGTCGTGACCACCTCGTCGCCGGCCTCAAGGACCAGGCTTTGCAGAATCGTGTTGATGCCGGTCGTGGCGTTATCGACGAACACGAGATCGTCTCCGGATGCGCCGAGGAAAGCCGCCAGCGTCGCGGCGGCTTCGCGCAGCAACCCGTCGCGGATTTGCGTCATGAAGCGTACCGGCTCGAACTCCATGCGCCGCCGCCATTCGGCCTGGGCTTCGAGCACTGCGCGCGGCGTGGCACCGAATGATCCGTGATTGAGGTAGGTAATGTCCGGGTTGAGCAGCCACAACGGCCGCGCCGCGGCCCCAAAGACCGCGGCGCCCCCGGCGGCCGGCGGCGGCTCCGCGGGCGAACCTTCCATTAGCGTTCCCGGAAGCCTTCGTGCTTGAGCTTGAGCACCGGCCGGATCAGATAGTCGAGAACGGATTTCGACCCCGTGTGGATGTCGACCAAGGCCTGCATGCCGGGTGTGATGGCATATTGAGCCGGATCGTCGCCAAGGTAGCTTTTCGTGGTCTGGACGATGACCTTGAAATAAGGCTGCCCCTGCGAATCGAGATTGGCGTCGGCCGCGATGTTCACGACTTTTCCTGCCAGCCCGCCATAACGCACATAGTCGAAGGTAGACACCTTGACCAACGCATATTGATCGACCGTGACATAGCCGCGATCGGTCGGACTCAGCTTCGCCTCGATCACCAAGTTCTCGTTGAGGGGGACGATTTCCATGATCGGCTCGCCCGAACGAACGACGCCTCCGATCGTGTTGTAACGCATGTTCTTGACGATGCCGTCGATGGGGCTTCGGATTTCCGCGCGACGCGCCTGACCGGTCGCCTCGGTGAGCAGCTCGCGCACCCGGGCGATGTCGGTCTCGACCTTCGATAGATCTTCGTGGGCCTGACGCACCACTTTTGTCCGTTCCTCACGGATGCGCTCCCGCGTCTCCGCAAGCCCCGATCGCGCGCGCGGGATCGACATTTCCAAGGTGGCGATTTCGCCGGCAAGCTTTTCGGCATCGCGTTCGACCTGGAGATGGTCCAGCCGCGAGGTAAGGTTGCCTTCCAGCAGCGACGTGGAAATCTTTAGTTTTTCCCGCGCGAGGCGAAGCTCGTTGCTTTTGCTCCGGCTGGTCGCTTCGAATTCCTTGGCCGCGAGTTCGCGTTGGCGGGCCTGTTCCTCCAACCCGCCGACGACACTCGACAATTCCTGGCGACGCGCTTCAAAGGTCTCGCGCTCCGCATGGGCGACCTCCGGACGCCTCCTGGACGGTTCGACAGGCAAGGCCAAGGCGGTTCCGTTGGCCTCCGCCTCCAGCCGCGCCTTGCTCAGAAACAAGGAATCGAGTCGCGCCTGGATCTCATCGCGGTTCATGTTGGTGGGCGCCAATTCCAGCAACACCAACGAATCGCCCTCGCGCACGGCGTCACCCTCGGCGACGTTGATCTTTTGCACGATTCCGCCTTCGAGGTGCTGGATGACCTTGACCTTGCCCTGGGGCACAACCTCGCCCGTGGCCACGGCCACCTCGTCGAGATGCGCAAACGTCGCCCAGGCAAGCAGGGAACCGATCAAGATCATCAGAACCCAGGCAATCGGGCGCCATCCCGGCACGGGATGTTTTGTCAGCAAATCATCGAGCGGCGTCATGCGTTCCTCGCTACGGCCAAGGGCGTCGGCCGGTTCTGCGCGATGCGGGCAAGCACATCTTCGGTCGGGCCCGCCATCGAAACCCGGCCGGCCTCGACGACGATGACATTGTTGCAGGCCGGCAGAAGCGCCGTCGAGTGAGTTACCAGAATGACGGTGTGGTTGCGCGCCAGGGTGACGAGGCTCGCGCGCAGATCGTCCTCGACCTGGCGGTCGAGATTGTTGGACGGCTCGTCGAACAAAAGGACGGAGGGATCGCCGACCAAGGCGCGCGCGATGGCAAGGCGTTGGCGTTGCCCGCCGGACAACCGGCCGCCGCCTTCGCCGATTTGCGTGGCGTATCCATCGGAAAGGTCGATGACGAAACCATGTGCGCCCGCCATGCGCGCCGCCACCACGATCTCTTCATCCGTGGCCCCGGGCTTTCCCTTCGCGATATTGTCGCGAATCGTTCCCGAAAAAAGTATGCCGTCCTGCGGCACATAGCCGATCCAACGCGCGAGGTCCTCGCGGCTGAATTGCGCGATGTCGGCCCCGTCCAGCAACACCCGGCCCGATGTTGGCTGATACAGGCCCTGGATAAGTTTGAGCAGGGTCGTTTTTCCGCTGCCGTTCTTGCCGACGAACGCATGGAGACCGTTTGGCTTGATCTGCAATTTTATCCCGTCGATCACCGGCTTTTGTTCGTCGCCATAGTGAAACCGGACATTATCGAGCGTGATTTCTCCCTGTGGCCGCTCCAGGCGGACTTCGCTGCGCGCCCGGTCCTCGGCCATCGCGAAGACTTCGCCGAGTTTGGCCATCGCCTGCCGGCACATGACAAAACCGCGCCAGGACATGAACAACTGGTTGAAGGACGAAAGGATACGCGCGCTCAACATGTTGGTCGCGATCAAGGCGCCCATGGTCAGTTTCTGCTCGACGATGGCCAGCGCGCCAACCGCCGTCAGGATCACGGTCGTGAGCACCGTCAGGCTGATGCCGAGATTGACATAAGCATCGGTCTTGACGCCACGGCGCAGGGATTGTCGAATGGTCTCGGCGTGGCGCGATTCCCATTGCGCGCGCATCGAATCGCTGAGAGCCAGCGCCTTCACCGTCGCCCGACCCATGATGAGTTCGGTCATCAACAGGTCGCGTGCCATCGCCGCTTCGCGTTCAACCTGCGTTGCGTCATCGACTGCGCTTCCGGAACGCCAAGCCAACGCCGCAAAACAAAACAGGACGAGCGGAAACACCCACGCGATCGGCTCGGCGAGAACATAAACCATCACCAAAAACAGCACCGCGAATGGCAGGTCCGCCACGAGCACAGCCGAAGCGCCGGAATACGCATTCCGGATGATTTCTAGATCGCGGAAAAGCGACTGCCAAAAGGCGGCCGGCCGACTTTCCAGCGTGCGCAGAGGGACGGCGAGGAGTTTGTTGAACAAGCGGCGGCCGACCTCTACGTCGATACGGAGCGCGACTCGTTGCAAGAGGCGAGCCCGGCTTTGCCGCAGGACGAAATCGAAGGCCAACACGACCACCATGCCGATCGTCAGACCCTGCAGTGTGGTCAGCCCCGAATAGAAAACGACCCGGTCATAGACTTGAAGTGTGAATACCGGGGCCGCCAAGGCCAGGAGATTGACGAAAAGCGAGATGACGAGCACCTCGCGAAAATGTCCCCATAACGGTCGCGTGATCGACCGCATCCAGCGGCGCTGCGAGGTAGCCGCCATTTTCCTCTCCAACCGATAAATCTAGCTTATGCCCGCTGCAACGATCTGGATGTTGGTGTTCGTAACGTTAGAGGAGCCTGTCTGCGCGATCACCGTATATCCGGCCGCGGAACCGTTGCCATCGTAATAGAGCACGTTGGCGAGGTCATCGAAGATGAACTGCGTACTGGCATTGGTCCCGTCGTAGTCGCCAATGATCGTCGTGAAGTTACCGGGGGCCAGCGTGCCGGTCGCCAGGTTGCCGAACGCCGAACTGACGAAATTGAAGGTATCGACCCCGGTCGCGAAATCGCGGAGGACATCGATAAAAACGTCGAAACCGAAGACCCCGTTGGCGGCGACGACGGTGCCTTCATTGGTTGCATTGTAGAAAAACACATCGTTGCCGTCGCCGCCTCTCATATCGTCGCCACCGCGTCCGCCGACGATCGTGTCGGCGCCGGAGTTGCCAAAGAGTAAATCGTCGCCGTCCCGACCGATGAGCGTATCGTTGGCAGCCGTCCCCGCGATGGCGTCGCCGCCTGCTGTTCCCGTGTTCGTCGCGGACAGGATATAGGTGTCCAGACGGCCGCTTATCGGATCGAAGCCGATCCCCTCGATCCTGTTGGCGCCGTAATGATCCAGTGCGATCACCTGTCCTGCCGCCCCGAAATCGAGGATTAGGTTGTCGCCGCTGCGGCCAAGGGTCAGATTGGCGGCCAATAGGTTACCGCAGAGGAGGGCATCGAAGCCACCTTCATCGCGGAGTGTGTCGGTACCGAAACCTCCGACTTCGGTCCCATCGTAGATATAGACGTCGTCGCCTAGACCACCCTCCAGCGAGTCCGCGCCGGCGCCACCTTCGAGGAAGTCATCACCCTCGTTGCCATAGAGGGAGTCGCTCCCGCCGCCGCCGTCCAAGTTGTCGTTGCCGGCGCCGCCGAACAGATTGTCGTTGTCTAAGCCTCCGCTCAAATGGTCGTTGTCTAAGCCTCCGCTCAAATGGTCGTTGCCGCCATTGCCGAACAGGATGTCGGCACCGCCCAAGCCGTTAATCGTGTTGGCCTCCAGCGATACTTCGGATGTGCCGGCGACGACGAAGTCGTTGCCGGCGGCCGGGGTCGAACCGACGGTAAAGACCAAATTTGGGAAGTCCTCGAAACGAATCTGCTCCACCGAATTGCCGACCACCGTCAAACGGTTGTTGGCATCGACCCGCAACACAAGATTGCCCAAATCGAAGAACGCATCGACAAACGTCGGCCGAAATACGTCGGGTAAGCCGGTCGTCAACATGATCGTGTCGTCGCCGACGGAATCGTTGATCGTATCGAGTCCGTCGACCGCGCCGAAGCGATAAGTGTCGTTTCCGGCGCCGCCGAGCAACGTGTCGTTGCCAGCACCGCCCGCCAGTTCGTTGTCGAAAGTGTCGCCGGTGATCAGATCGTTGCCACTGCCGCCGCGGACGCTTTCGATCGAAATCAAAGTATCGGTCTCGGTCGTCGTGATTGCAGTGCCCGAGACGAGGTTCACCGTAACGTTGACCGTTAAGTCGCCGAAGATCGCCGCGTCATTCCCGGCGCCACCATCCAGCACATCGTTGCCAGCGCCACCGATGAGCAAGTCGTCGCCCGTGTTGCCCATCAGGCTGTCGGCCCCAGCCAACCCGGCGATGAAGTCGCCGCCGTCGCCCCCGACAATCGTATCCACCCCGGCGGTGCCGACGATAAGATCGCCCGCCGAGGTACCGGCGGTTGTCGTGGCGGCAAGAAACGACCGGTTATCCCCCGCAAAGACGATTTGCTCCACCTGCGCCGTCGTGAAGTGATTGGCAACGACGATATTGCCCGTCTCTGTGGTCAGGATAAGATTGTTGCCGGTCCTGTTGACGTCCCTGAATCTCACTCCAGACGTCAAGGTGACTGTGTCCGTGCCGCCGGAATCGCTGATCGTGGCGCCGCCGACGCTGTAGGCATAGGTGTCATCGCCGGCACCGCCCATCAATGTGTCTTCCAATTCGACGCTTTGGCTCGCGACGAGCACATCGTTGCCGGTTCCACCGTCCAGAACATCCGCGCCGCCACCGCCGAACAGCGTGTCGTTGCCGTCGCCACCGAACAGGGTATCGGTGCCGTCGCCGCCGCTCAGATGGTCGTTGCCGGTGCCGCCAATCAGGTTTTCCGCGCCGGCATTGCCGAAAATCGCGTCATCTCCGTCGCCGCCATTGATCGTTTCGGGGCCGAAGGATGGGTTATCGCTGCCGACCAGCAGGTCGCTCCCCGCGGTGCCCGCCAAAGCGAAGGTCAACGCATAGCCGGGAATGGTGATGCCCGGCACCGCGTTAAGGCTGATATTCAGCACATAGTCGCCGTTGTTGTATGCGGAGTTGGCGGCGTTATTGAAGCTTGGGCCGTTGCTTCCGAAGTTCGCATAGGCCGTGACCGACGCGTAATAGGTGCCATCCGCGGTCACGGTGTGCTGAATGTAGGAGTCGAAGCCGTGGACCGATCCGCCGCCGCCCGGGATGGTGAAGTCATCGTCGTTTTGGGCCAGCCTGGTGCCGGCGCTGTCCCAGAAGCCGAGGATGGTATCGACCTGGGTACCCGAATTGAAGCCGTAGTCGATGTCGAGATAAACGGTCTCTCCCGCCCGCAGATGCAGGGCATAGAAATCGACGTCGTTCTGGGCGCCGTCGCCCGGCCCGATGATGCCGTTGATCGACACCCAAGGCAGGGCCGCGTCGCCAACATCGGCGTTGGGCCCAATGCCGAAGGCCGAGCGCGCGATATCGTCGGCGGTGGCCAGCGTGTTGTTGCTTTCGCTTTGGTTGATGACCGTCGGCGTGGCGCCGACGGTCGATAAGGTAATGCTTGCGAAGCTCAGCCTCTCGATGCTACCGGTGCCGCGCCCACCGCCGTCGGTGAAGAAATTCTCGATGGTGATGCCGTAGATATCGGCAATCGATTCAATATGCTCGTCATCGACTCCGAGGGAGAGGTTCGTCCCGCTGTCGAGGTGAATATCCAGGTCGATCGGCGACAAACCCCTGCTGAAGTTCAATTCGTCGCCGGCATTGGACGCCGAATCGCTAATGAAATCGAATTGGCTTCCCTGCCCGATCAGATAGAGGTCGTCGCCGACGCCGCCGAAAAGGCCGTCGATGCCACCGAGGCCGATCAGCGTGTCGTCGCCGAACTCGCCCAGTAGCGTATCGTCGTCCCCGTCGCCTACGAGGGTGTCGTTGCCGCCACGCCCGGATAGCACGTCATTGCCGGCCCCGCCCGCGATCGAGTCCGGTCCCTCGCTTCCGACCAAGCTATCGGCGAACGGGCTGCTAAATGTGGCGTTGAAGACAATCGTCGGGGTTGTGGGCGTCGGGGTTGTGGGCGTCGGGGTTGTGGGCGTCGGGGTTGTGGGCGTCGGGGTTGTGGGCTCGGTCTCAAACAGGCTCTGCGTGGTGACCACCTGCACGGGCAAAAAAGGTCCCGAAACGGGAATAGCCGGACCAAAGATGCCTGTGCCAAACGTCGGACCGAATGCCGGACCGAATGCCGGACCGAATGCCGGACCGAATGCCGTACCGAATGCCGTACCGAATGCCGGACCAAAATCAGGGCCGAAGCCCGAACCGAAACCGGGACCAAGCGCCGGACCAAACCCGGGCCCGGGGCCGAGATCGGGGCCGGCGTTGGGTCCGAATCGGCCAAAACCTCCGGGCGCGCCTCCGAGAAGCGTAGGCGGCCCGAAATTAGGCACCCCCCCGCCTGGCCCGGGTCCAGGCTGGCCTGCGCCCGGAAAGGGGCCGCCGATTAACGGACCTCCGAGCGGGCCCTGGCCCGGAAAGGGGCCGCCGATTGGCGGACCTCCGAGCGGGCCCTCGCCCGGAGGGGGGCCGCCGATTGGCGGACCTCCGAGCGGGCCCTCGCCCGGAGGGGGGCCGCCGATTGGCGGACCTCCGAGCGGGCCCTGTAACTGGCCCGGCGGCCCGAAATTAGGCACCCCCCCGCCTGGCCCGGGTCCAGGCTGGCCTGGTAACTGGCCCGGCGCCCCGGCAAGCCCCGGATCGGGCCCAATCGGCCCTGGCCCCCGCGGCCCTCCCGCCGGACCAAGTGGCCCGCCGAGCACGCCGAGAAGACCGCCCGGCGGAGCCCCGCCGGGGCCGGCTGTCAGCGCAACGAGCTGCAGGGGCGGCGGCGGCGGCGGCAGGCCCGCGGCTCCGAGAAGCTGGGGTGGGGGCGGCGGGATGTAGCCGAAGGGCAGAGAAGTAGCCGGCCCGAAATCTGGAATCGGCGCCGAGAAAAATGTGTCCGCGCCAAGTTGGGGCCCGCCGCCGGGGCCGCCGATTGGCGGACCTCCGAGCGGGCCCTGGCCCGGAGGGGGGCCTCCGATTGACGGACCTCCGAGCGGGCCCTGGCCCGGAAAGGGGCCACCGATTGGCGGACCTCCGAGCGGGCCCTGGCCCGGAAAGGGGCCTCCGATTGACGGACCTCCGAGCGGGCCCTGGCCCGGAAAGGGGCCGCCGATTGGCGGACCTCCGAGCGGGCCCTCGCCCGGAGGGGGGCCTCCGATTGGCGGACCTCCGAGCGGGCCCTGGCCCGGAAAGGGGCCGCCGATTGGCGGACCTCCGAGCGGGCCCTCGCCCGGAGGGGGGCCTCCGATTG
>SHVT01000019.1 GCA_009694125.1 Rhodospirillaceae bacterium
GGAGCCGCAAGGTTCTGGCCTGGCGGCTATCGAACACCATGGACGTGCAGTTCTGCATCGACGCGCTCGATGACGCGCTGGGCCGGCATGGCGCGCCGGAGATCTTCAACACCGACCAGGGCAGCCAGTTCACGTCGTGGGTGTGGACGCAGCGGCTGCAGCAGGCCGGGGTGCGAATCTCGATGGATGGGCGCGGCCGCTTCCTCGACAACATCTTCATCGAGCGGCTGTGGCGCTCACTGAAGTGCAAAATCGCGTCCAACCGTGACCCCACCCCACGTTCACAATAAGCCATTGATGTAGCGACGTGATCGTCATTCTGAGAGGGGTCACGATTGGGCGCGTCACGCGACCCCCTCAATCGCAATCTTTCACAACCAGATAAATGTGTTGGGAAGCATTTGGGGTGGGGTCAGTGTTGGATGCGATTTTACAGGTTGGGTATTGGCCAGCGCCATCGATCGTGTGGCCGCCGGGTTTTGAAGCAAGAAAGCGGGCCGGCGTCAGCGCGAATCGGTGAGCGGGGATTTGATCCGCGGCTGCTGCGCCGGATCGTCCAGGACGACGAATTGTCCGATCATGCCCGCATCGCGGTGTTCCAGAACGAAACTCTGGAACATGAAAGGCAGGGTGGCGTCGGCCGGGGCGGTAAAACGCATGATGAGCCGGACATCTTCTCCCGCCGCCAGGGACGCCGTGTCTTTCCAGCCGCGTTCATGCGGCTCCGGCGGCCGACCGTCGCGCGCCAGAATCTGGAACTGGACGCCCTGGACATAGAAGGATTGGTTGCGCCCTGAGCGATTGGCGATTTCCCAGATTTCGACATCGCCCTTCTTGACGGCGGCGTCGGCGCGTTGGCGATCCAGCTTGGTGCCGTTGATGGTGCCGCTGTCGTCGAGAACCAAACGCCGCGTCCGCGAAGCAGCGGCTTGGTTGAGTGGCTCGAATTTGACCAGATTCGTGGGCGCCGGCGTGGTGTCGACCCGGGTGTTGAAAATCGGCCTGAGTTCCAGGATCTTGAAGCCCTGATTTTCGTCATGTGTGTCGCGGAGGAAAACCTCCGCCAGATTGACGAACGGGTTTTCGTCGTCGGCGATGGGTTGGCTCATGAGGATCACGCGCTCGGGCGCGGTCATGTCGACCACGATTTCGCCGCGTTCTCCGGGAGCCAGCCGCATCACACTGCGCGTCACCGGCGTGGCCAGCAGCCCGCCATCGGTGGCGATTTGCTGGAAGCTCCGCCCGTCATCGAAGGCGAAGTCGAAACGCCGCGCATTGGACGCGTTAACGATCCGCAGGCGGATGAGTTTGCGCGGTACCTCCAAAAACGGCCCATAAGTGCCGTTGACGAGGATGGTCTTGCCCAGCATCCCGACGGCGCGGGTCGCGGTGGGGCGGACATACAGGAATTGGCCGCGGCCGTCGATGTCGCGGTCCTGCACAATCAGGGGGATGTCGTCGACCCCGTATTCGTTAGGCAGGCCCGGAATGTCGCTGTTGTCATCGTCGATGATGAACAGGCCGGCGAGCCCGCGATAAAGCTGTTCGCCGGCCTTGCCCATGGTTTCCGGGTGGTACCACAAGGTCGCCGCCGGTTGGGTGATCGGAAATTCCGCGGTCCAGATTTGCCCGGGGGCGACGATCTGGTGCGCCCCTCCCGACATCGCCGCCGGCAGGATCGCCCCGTGTACGTGCAGCGTCGTGGCCTCATTCAGTTTGTTGGCGAGGGTGATGCGCACGGTCTCACCCTTGCGGACGCGGATCGTCGGGCCGAGATAAGCGGCGTTGAAGCCGAAGGATTCGGTCCGACCGCCGACCAGGAAGCGGCTTTCTCCGATCTGCGCGGTCATCCCGTCGAACAGCGCCTTGCCGTCGGCGCGCGCGGCGGACAGCAAAGGCGGGATGGCGACCGCGTTTTTGAAAAGTACGTTCGCGTTGACGATGACCTTGGGCTCGACCAGGGGATAGATAAAGGCGGCGGCGACAGCCAAACCCGCCAAGGCTATGATCGCGAGGATCGTGGTTCTAATGGCTTTGTGCATGGCTTTGGACCGCGCAGGTGAAGACCGAACGACGGCATTTTTTTACACCGATGTCCGATTTCTCACTAGGGATTGTAACAATCTTGACCCTGCCCGCGGCGATCGCGGCCGTGGAGCTTTTGGCGGCAAGGCCGGGGCGCGGCCTGGGTGCGCGGTTCAAACGGCTCTTCATCGGGCTCGCCGCCGCCGAAATCCTTGGCCTGCCCGCGCTTTTTGTTGCCCTCGGCGGGGTGGAGGCTTTCGGTCTGCCTCAAGCGGGCGCCGAGCCCTGGCTGGCGGCGGCGCTTTATGTCGGGCTCACCGTTTATGTCTTCGCGCGGCTTTTCCCATGGCGGGAAGTCGGCGCGCTGGCCGCCGCGCCCGAGGTCAACCTGCGCGACCTGCTGGCGAGGCTGAAGGACAAGGATGGGCAGGGCGGCGTCGGTTGACGCTTAAATTCGCGGAATCGGCAAAAATTTCCCTAATAAAACCATGACAACCGTATATCGCAGGCGAATAATTCATCGACCAGTTTCTTTCTGAAGATAACCTTGGCTGCGCGAGTGTTGGCTGCGCGAGGTTGCCCGCGCGGCCAAGGGGGCGTACTCTTCGTACGCCGAGACCCACAGGGAGGGTCGTTCAGCGACAACGTCACAAGGAGGCAAGACAATGGCCGGTCTCAGATCGCTTGCACAAAAGTCCTGGTCTGCGCGTATCGCGATAACCTGCGTCGCCTTGTTGCCGGCGGTATTTTTCGGCTCAAACGTCCAGGCGGCCGAACGTCCGCCGGTCATGGGCCCCAACGCCGCCGTTTCCGCGGGCGATCCCCTAGTCACGGCAGCGGCCATGGAAATCCTGACGGCGGGCGGCAACGCCTTCGATGCCGGGGTCGCCTCGCTTTTGGTCGGCGGCGTCATCGAGCAGGACCTCTATAGCCTGGGCGGCGAGGCCCTGGTTCTGGTCTATCCGCGCAGCGAAAACAAGGTCACGGCGATCGTCGGCCAAGGCTGGGCCTCGAAGAACGCCACGATCGAATGGTACCAGTCGCGCAAGCGCGATCTGGACGGCGAGGGCCTCGACCCCTCGGTGGTTCCGGGCGCGCTTCACGCCGCGCTGACCGTGCTCGAGAAATGGGGCACGATGAGCTTCGAGCGGGTGGCCGCGCGCGCCATCCAATATACGGAACAGGGCTTCCCCCTGCGTCCGCGCACCGCCGATTCGATCAAGAGCAATCTCGAATTCTTCAAGAAATGGCCGGACAACCAGAAATTCTGGCTGAAGGCCGACGGCTCCATGTACAAGCCGGGCGAGATCATCAAGATGCCCACCCTCGCCGCCACCTTGAAGAAGATGGTGGAAGCCGAGAAGGCCGCCGCCGGCCAGGGCCGCGCCGCGGCGATCGTCGCCGCCCGCGACCGCTTCTACAAGGGCGACATCGCGCAAGACATGATGGCGTTCCTCAAGAAGCACGAAACGCCCTATGAGCTGAGCGACTTCACCGAATATTTCGCCAAGGTCGAGCCGGCCGTCACGGTCAAATATCGCGGCTATGACGTCTACAAGCACAGCTTCGGCAGCCAGGGCCCGGTGCTGCTCCAGACGCTCAACATGCTGGAGACCTTCGACCTCCAGAAGATGGGTCATAACAGCCCCGCCTATCTGCACACCGTGGTCGAAGCGATGAAGCTCGGCTATGCCGACCGCGACACCTATTACGCCGATCCGCTTTTCGTCGACGTGCCGGCCGAAGGACTCCTGTCCAAGCAATACGCGGCCGAGCGGGTCAAGCTGATCGATCCGGCGAAGGCTTCGACGCAGCTCATTGCCGGCAATCCGATGGCTTATGATTCCAAGGTCAAGACCTGGAAATATTGGGTTGCGAAGCTCCAGGCCGGCAAGCCGGACGGCGTTCCCCCTGCCAATGCCGAGCCGATCCGCGGCACGACGACGCCCAAGCCGCAAGGCGCGCTGGCTCCTGTCACCCCGACGCAACTCGCCGAGGCGAAGGAACGCCTGGCGAGCGATCCCGCTGGGTTCATCAAGGACACGACCCACATGGCGGTAATCGACAAGGACGGCAACATGTTCGATTCAACGCCGAGCGGCGGTTGGATCGGCGGCGCCGTCGTCCTCGGCAACACCGGTGTGCCCATGAGCGTTCGCGGCGAGCAATTCTGGCTCAACGCGGATATGGCCGCGCAGCTTCGCCCGCGCTCGCGCCCGCGTTACACGCTGACGCCGAGCCTGGTCATGAAGGACGGAAAACCCTTCATGGCGATCGGCACGCCCGGCGGCGACAACCAGGACCAGACGATCCTTCAGGCCTTCCTTAACATCATCGAGTTCCAGCCCAAATGGTATCCGAACCTCCACGAGGCCTTCGAATGGCCGCGTGTATCGACCTCGCATTTCCACGGCTCGTTCTGGCCGCATACTGCGGGGCTGAACAAGCTGACGGTCGAATCGCCGGTCGGCGATGCGACCATCAACGCATTGAAGGCGTTGGGTCATGACATCACCGTCGCCAAGCCGTTCGGTATCGGCGGCTGCGCGACCGCGGTCATGATCGACCCGGCGACGAATGTCCGCATGGCCGGTGCCGACGCCCGCCGCTATTGCTACGCGCTGGCGTACTGACCGGTCGGCAAAGACGCCGACAAGAAAGCGAGTGGGGGCCGCGAGGCCCCCACTCATCTTCGACAGAAAGGCGATGGGCAAGGGCCCAAGCCTGTCAGACCCGATGAAGCCCATCCTTTGAAGGACGGACCCGCGGTCACGAACCGCTAGAAACCCCGCCGGCGCTCCGCGCAGCGGGGTTTCACATTTGCGGCGCGGCGTGACTTGACCCCTTTTTGCCGTTGGGTGAAGGTACGGCGAGATAGCCGATTGCGGAGACATCGCGATGACTAGAAGAAAACTCGCGGCTCTGACCGCGGTGGTTTGGATCGGATTGAGCGCCGGCGCTTTTGCCCAGGTGCTCGTCATGAACGAGCCGGTCGGGCCGCTGCGGGCTTTCGGGACCGAAACCGCGGGAATCGTCCCTGCCGATCCTAGGGGCATAACGCTCTACACCTATGATGCCGATACCGCGGGCAAGCCGACTTGCAGCGGGGCTTGCGCGCAAACCTGGCCGCCTTTCCTGGTCGCCGATCCCAGCCTGCCGCACGATTCCTACGATGGCGTGCGCCGCGACAATGTTGGCATCATCGCGCGCGAGGACGGCAAGAAGCAGCGGACCTTCAACGACATGCCGCTTTATTACCACGACAAGGACACGAATCCGGGCGATGCCACCGGCAACAAAGTCGGGAACGTCTGGAGCGTCGTTAACCTGCCGGGGTTCTTCGAATAATCGGGTGCCGTTCGGTTGCGACAGGAGCCGTGGCGCCGGTCTAAGTTCAACCGATTCAAGGCATTTTTTCTCGCGCAAGCGTGAGTAGCGCCGGCCTGACTTCCAGCGGTGTTTGGGCTAACATGACCGCCTGTTTGCGATGACGCAATCGGTTCCAAGAGGGAGGAATTACGAACATGACGATGCAACTCGATTTGGATCGCCGGCAATTCGTGATCGCCGGCGTCGGTGGCGGTCTGGCCATTGGCCTGGTCCTGCCGGGCTCGGCCTCGGCGCAGAGCATGAGCACGCGGCCCTTCGATGCGACCAACATTCCCGGCGGCACCGAAATCAACGCCTGGGTCGTGATCGCGCCGGACAACACCGTGCTTGTCCGCGTCGCCAAGACCGAAATGGGCCAAGGCGCGATGACCGCGCTGCCCATGATCGTCTGCGAAGAGTTGGAATGCGACTGGTCGAAGGTGAAGGTCGAATACGCCTCGCCCAACCGCAACCAGGTCGAAAATCAAGTCTACCGGTCGATGGCGACCAATGGCAGCAACGGCGTGCGCAGCTCGCGCGAATATCTGCAATTGGCGGGCGCCTCGGCGCGCGAGCGCCTGAAGGCGGCGGCGGCGGCGCAGTGGAACGTCCCGGTCGCGGAAATCGACGCCAAGAACAGCGAGATGATCCATCGCCCGACCGGCCGCAAGGTCACCTACGGCCAGCTTGCCGCGCGCGCGGTGTCGGTGCGCCTGGAGCGCGAGCCGGCGATCAAGACGCCCGATCAATACACGCTGATGGGCAAGCTCGACAACGTGAGGCGCTTCGACACGCCGCCGAAGGTTAACGGCACCGCCATCTACGGCCTCGATGTCACGCTGCCGGGAATGCTGACCGCCGCAGTCAAGCACTCGCCGGTGCATGGCGGCAAGGTCAAGAGTTTCGACTTCAACGCCATCAAGGATCGGCCGGGTGTGAAGGCCGCGATGCAGGTTGGCGGCGTCGGCAACGAACGCGCCGGCGTGGCGGTCGTCGCCGACAGCTTCTGGCAGGCGAAATCGGCGATCGACATCATGCCACTCGAATGGGATGACGGCGCCGGCGCTTCTTACGATACCGACACCTACTTCAAGGAGGCGGTCGCCGCGCTCGACAAACCCGGCAAGGTCGCCAAGAAAGAGGGCGATCCCGAGGCCGCGATGCGCGGCGCCGGGCGCAAGGTCGAAGGCACGTATACGGTGCCCTATCTCGACCACGCCCCACTCGAGCCGCTGAACGCCACCGCTTATGTCACGGCCGACCGCGTGGAAGCCTGGCTCGGCACCCAGAACGCGGGCGGCGCGCTGACCGCGGCCGCGGCCAAGGCCGGGATCGCGCCGGAGAAAGTGTATGTGAACAACGCGCTGCTCGGCGGCGGGTTCGGCCGCGGCGGCGGCAACGAGCCGCTCCCGGAGGCCATCACCCTGTCCAAGGCTTTGGGCAAGCCGGTGAAGGTCATCTGGACACGCGAAGAAGTCACCCGCCAGGGCAATTATCGCCCGATGTCGGCGGTGCGCTTTAGCGCGACGCTCGGTAATGACGGAATGCCGGTCGGGATGATCGGCCGCGTCGTTTCCGATTCGCTCGCGTTCAAGACCAACCCCACCGAATTCGCCAAGACCGAAATCGACGGCACCGCCACCGGCAACTACACCGCTCTGCCCTATGCCATACCCAATTTCCAAATCGAATACACCAATATGCCCAGCCATCTGCGGCTCGGCTTCTGGCGCGGTCCGGGCGTCAGCCAGACCCTATTTCAGATCGAATCCTTCATCGACGAATGCGCCATCGCGGCGGGCAAGGACCCGGCCGATTACCGCAAGGCACTGCTGGCGTCCAACAAGGACCCCGGCTGGATGAAGGTGATGAACGAAATCACCGACAAATCCGGTTGGGGCAAGAGAACCTTCCCCAAGGGCACGGCCCAGGGCATTGGCATCGGCGACGGCCACGGCACGATCGCCGCGGTGGTCGTCACCGTCACCGTCAGCCAGAGCGGCGAAGTTAAGGTCGACGAAGCTCATGTCGCCTTCGATTCCGGCAACATCGTCAACAAGGCCGACATCATCGGCCAGCAGGAAGGCAGCATCGCGTTTGCCCTGACCGCGGCGCTCTATGGCGAAATCACCGTCCGCAAGGGCCGCGTCGTCGAAGGCAATTTCGACGATTACCAGATGCTCCGCATCGCCGACATGCCCGACGTGAAGGTGCATTTCGGCGGGTTAACCGGCGGCAGCAAATGGGGCGGCCTGGGCGAGCCGGCCGTTGGCCCGCTCTTCCCGGCGGTGGCCAACGCGGTGTTCAAGGCGACCGGCAAACGCGTGCGGTCGATGCCGCTGAAGAACCACGATCTGAGCTGGTCGTAGCCTGGATGAGATGGGGGAGGCGGCCGGAGGCAACTTCGGCCGCCTTTTTCTTTAAGCATGAATCGGCCGCTCTCGATGCCCGTTTCCGCCGGGTTCGGCCGCCGGCTTCAACCGAGGGAAAGATGAGACGCGGATTGACGTTGGCGCTGTTTGGCGTGTTGGGGCTGGGGTTGCTGGCGCCGGGTCCGGCGTGGTCGCAGACTCCCGACCCGATCCGCGATGCGCTCGACCGCGTGGCCGAGTTATACCACCAGAAAAAATTCGACGAGGCCGAGCTATTCGCCGAGGAGGCCCTGAGCCTCAGCGAGGAACTCTACGGCGAGGAACATCCGACGACCGCGATCATGCTCAACAATCTTGGCGAGCTGTATCGCGAGCAGAAAAAATATGCCGATGCCGAGGCGATGCACCGGCGGGCGCTTGGCATCCGCGCGCTCAAACTCGGCCCGGAGTCGCGGGCCGCCGGCGAATCGATGTTCAACCTGGCCGTCGTCAACCAGGCCTTGGGCCGCGCCGAATTCGCCGAGCAGCTCTATTTGCGCTCCCGACCGATCTTGGAGGCTACCCTGGGACCGGATAACCCGGTCTTGGCCGTCGTCTACACCCAGATGGCCGGTTTCTACCGCGCGCAAGGACGCGTCGGCGAAGCCGAGCCGCTCGAACGGAGCGCCGCGGCGATCCTGGCCAAGGTGCCGCGGCGCGGGGCCTAGGGACCCCGGCCTACTTCGCCGCCCCCCCTTTCGCGAAACTCGTGTCGGTCAAGGCGCCCTGAAGACGCTCGGCCGTGAACTTGATCTTGTCCCCGGCCTTGCAGCTGGTCGATGTCGCGTTCGGCGCCGCCCAGCCCCGCGGCACTCGCATGCGCGCTCCTGAAGAGTGTAGCCCGACGATCTGAAGGGTAACATCTGGAGAAGACGATAACCCAGTTTGCTTTCGACCATGCTGCTTGGAGGCGGCCGGGCTCAACCCCGGCCGTTTTTCTTGGGGTTAAACCCCAGCAGCCGGCAAAGGCATCAAGTGCTCTTGATCAGCTGCTCGGCGGCAAAGTCCCAGTTGACCAGCTGGTCCAGCCACGCGGCGATATAGTCGGCGCGCCGGTTCTGGTAATCGACGTAATAAGCGTGTTCGAACACGTCGATCGCCAATAGGCAGGTCTTGCCTTCGGCCATCGGCGTCGCCGCATTACTCGTGCTCACGATCTTCAGGGCGCCGCCGTCGACGATGAGCCATGCCCAACCGCTGCCGAATTGACCGGCCGCCGCGGCCGCGAAGGTCTGCTTGAACTTGTCCAAACCGCCAAGATCGGAATCGATCTTCTCCTTGAGTCGTCCCGAAGGTGCACCGCCGCCATTGGGACGCATGCTCTTCCAATAGAATTTATGGCTCCAGGTTTGCGCGGCTTGATTGAAGATTCCGATGCGCGCCGGGGTCGTGCTGGTGACCTTGATGACCTGTTCCAGCGGCATATCCGCCAACTCGGTGCCCTGCACGAGGCGGTTGGTCGCATTGAGAGCGGCTTTTTGATGCCGGTTGTAGTGTAGGTCAACGGTGGTACTGGAAATGGCCGGCGCCAATGCGTTCGGCGGATAGGGCAGTGGCGTGAAGTTGTAAGGGGCTTTGGATTTGGGCGATTGCCGGGGCGCCGAAGGTGCTCGCCAAGGCGATCCCCGCGCCTGCGGTCGCAATGAAATTTCGGCGCGAGATGATCCTCATCGTATTCTCGTTGGCGCGTTTCACGGATTTCATTTCACTCCTCGATTCAAAGCCGGGCTGGGTCCCATCGCGGGATGGGAGCAGCTTTCCCGGTAGAGTTGGCTTCGTGCCACGCTACCACGCCTGATCTTTCCTATGCCGCTGCGTGTTCCATGCCGCGCGCTTAGACGCACGAATTGCCGGCGTCGGTGATGACACACGCTCGGCTTGCGCGGCGCCGGGGTTAACGCAGCGTCGTGACCGTCAGGCCGTCGAAACGGGTCAGGCTGTCGGCCTTGGTCCACAGTCCGACGCGGCCGGGTTCGGTGAAGGTGCGATCCCGATCCGTGGTGCTAAACAACAGACGACCGTTGAAGGTCACATAAAAGCGGTCGTCTTCGATCGCCAGGCCAAGTTCATGCCAACGCCCCGGCGGCACCGGATATTCGACGCCGCCGAATTGAATGCGGCGGCCGCCGACGACCTTGTAGAGGCCGATATTGTCCTCCAGCGCATTGGCGCGGACGATGTAGTAATTGTCCTTGTCCTTCAGCCGCGCGACGAGGCCCGCCGCCCGGTCGATCCGACCGGCGACCGCCTTGAAACGAACCCGCATTTCGACGCCTCGCGCCTGGATGGACTCGAGAATGGCGATCGGGAAGCGGTAATCGGTGACATCGGCGCTGATTTCGGTCAGCACCTTGGCGCCGGAGGGCGAGGAGGAATCCTCGACGATTGTCCATTTGATGGCGCCGCCGCCGGTCAAGGCCGCGCTGAAACCCGAAGGCATGGTCCCGACCGTCGCGTTTTCGAAATCGAAAATTTCGGTCTTGCCCGCCGGCGATTGGGCCGCGACCGGCGCCGGGGTTGTCAGCGGCTGGACGAGAATGGCCAACAGCGCCGATAAAAAAAGGCGCGGCGGATCGGCGGCATCACCGCCGACCTCATGAAGGAGGCGGCGCGGCCGGGCTTTCGGGGTCGCCCTTGATGCGGAATTTTCCGGTCTGGGGGCAGACCTCGATGCGGTCGGTGATCTCGGCCATACGGCGGATCAACACGCGGATGATGGCCTTTAGTCCGGGTTCGGCGCGCGCCATCAACCGCTCGATGTGGTTGCTCTGGATCGCGGTCAACTCGCACACGGTGTGGGCGCGGGCATTGGCGCTGCGCCGGCCGTCGTTGAACAGCGCCATCTCGCCGAAGACTTCGCCGGCGTGGAGCATCGCGATGGTGACGTCGGCGCCGTTTTCCTGTTTGTAGATTTCCACGGTGCCCTTGTTGATGAGAAAGGCGTTGAGACCGCTTTCATGGGCGTGAAAGATGATGCGGCCCGAGGGCAGGACTGAGCGGCTGAGGACTTCGGCATCGGCCTTTTCATTGGGCATGGCGGCTCCTTGAACTCTGCGTTGGGCGATTCATAACGGGGAGAGCGCTTCGATAATGCGGCAATTGGCGATTGTGCGCCGGCCGCGGCAGCTCCGGCTGATCTGGCGCAACTGTTCGGCGAGGCGCGTAAGGTCGGCGATCTTGATCTCCACGGCCTGTAGATGGGCGGCGGCCAGCCGGTCTACCTCCGTGCAGTCGCGGTGTTCGTCCGACGAGAGCTGCAAAAGGTCCTCGACTTGATCGAGGGTGAAGCCCAGATCACGGCAGCGCCGAATGAAGCGCAACCGATGCAGATGAACCTCGCTATAGGCCCGGTAGTTGCTCGAGGTCCGGGGCGGCACCGGCAGCAGCCCCATGCGTTCGTAATAGCGAATCGTGACGGGCTTGGTTTCCGCCGCATTGGCCAGATCGCCGATGGACAGGGCGGAGCCGGGTTGGATGCCGGAATCGGAGCCGGCGGCGCGGGTGGGCATGGGCTTGACCCTATAGTTACTATAGGGTCTAGGATAATCGCCGCGTAGAACGAAACCAAGGGAATCTTAAGATGGGCGCGGCCTGCTGCGAACACGATCACACCCACGATAACGGGCGGGGCGGCGCGCCCGATCCGCGCTTCCGCCGGGTGTTGTGGGCGGCGCTTGCCATCAATGCCACGATGTTTGTCGTTGAAATCGGCGCCGGGCTGGCGGCGGGGTCGGTGTCGCTCCAGGCCGACGCGCTCGATTTCCTTGGCGACGCGGGCAATTACGCCATCAGCCTGTTTGTGCTCGGCATGGCGATTTCCTATCGGGCGCGGGCGGCCTTCTTCAAAGGCGCGACCATGGGGGTCCTGGGGCTTTACGTGTTGGGCGCAACCTCCTACCACGCGCTGGCCGGTACATTGCCCAGCGCGGTGGCGATGGGCAGCGTCGGCTTCGTGGCACTCACGGCCAATCTCGCCGTCTTTGCCATGTTGTGGCGTTTTCGTGCCGGCGATTCCAACATGCGGTCGGTTTGGCTGTGCACGCGCAATGACGTCATCGGCAATATCGCGGTGTTGTTGGCGGCCTTCGGTGTCTTCGGCTCGGCGGCGGCGTGGCCCGATCTGATCGTCGCGGCGATCATGGCCGTTCTTGGCGTTCAGGGCGCCATCGCGGTCATGCGGCACGCCCGCGACGATTTGAACCTGGCCAAGGCCCCGCTCGCCGCGGAGTGAGGGCGGCCTCAACCCGACCACAGAGTCGGTCGCGCCGTCATCAACCCGACAATGCCAAGCATCGCGGCGAAGGCCGGGAACCCAAAGGCAAACCAAAGTCGGAACAGCCGGCGATAACTGTTCGGGAGCCGCCCACCTTTTGCCGCGGCGGCGGCGGCAAGATCGCGCATCCGCGCCTGCATCCATAAGACCGGCAACCAGAACGCACCGGCGGCCGCGTAGAGCGCCACGGACGCGACGATCCAATCCTCGGTCAGCGCGTAACCCATCTCGCGCGCGAGCAGGATGCCGGTGATGGGCTGCGCGACCGCGGCAGTCGCGGTGAAGACGAAGTCGGCGATCACCACGATGCGCGCCACCGCCGCGACCGTCTTGGGGTCGCCGGTGGCATGGGCGAGCACCATGAAAAAGGCGATACCCGCGCCGGTGCCGAGCAACGCGGCGGCGCCCAGGATATGGAGATATTTCAGGGCAAGATACGTCATGGCGCCATTTTGCCGTGGGGGCGGTGTTCGCTTTGGCCGGCGTCGTCGATAGGCTTTCCTCACGCCTCCGAGCGGCCTATTGTTGTCGCACCGCCAACGTCAATCGGCAAAAGGGGAAACTCATGAAATTTCGCATGGCAGCACTCGCGGTCGCCATCGTCGCCACCGGCGCCTTGATCGCCAACGCCGCTGAAACGCCGGCGCCCAAGGACGCGAAGGTCTATTTCGTCAATCTCAAGGACGGCGCGAAGGTGAAGAGCCCGCTGCTGGTCCAGTTCGGCCTGAGCGGGATGGGCATCGCGCCGGCGGGCGTGGAGATGGAAAACACCGGCCATCACCATGTTTTCGTCGACGCCGACCCGCCGAAGAAGGGCGAGCCTATCCCGGCCGACGCCAAACATATCCATTTCGGCAAGGGCCAGACCGAAGCCCGCATCGAACTGCCGCCCGGCCGCCACACACTTCAGCTCGTGCTCGGCGATTTCACGCACACCCCGCACGGGCCGATGGTGATGTCGCCGAAGATCACGATCACCGTGGAAAAATAGGGGCAGCGCGGCCGGCGCCGCCCTGGGCGCCTCAGCACTGGATGAGTTGCAAACGGCGGTTCGCCTCGGCCTGGGTGCGGTCGTTGTCCGCGCAACCGCCGCTGTCGGCGACGAATCCCAATTCTCTGCCGTAGCCAAGACACCAGTCCGAGGCGGAGACAAACGGCGCCGGGTTCACCCGCGCGGCATTTAGGTCTTGCCGCGCCCTGCCCTCGGCCTCGGTGAGGAGGCGGTCCCCGCCGAAGCAGACGGCCGAAACGGTGTAAACGACGTCTTTGGCCGGGTCATGGCACCATTTTGTCGCGTTTGTCGCGCGCAGCCTTAACCTGGCGTCGATTTCCGTGACCTTTAGGTCGTTTCCAACGCAACTGGCCCCAGCGCCGCTGGGATATGCGTTGTTGAGCGCCTGGTCATAACACCACATTGCCGCACGGGCCGGTGGCGCGGAGATTTCAAAATCGCCGGCAACGCAGGAGCCGGATATTATTTCATAGGCGGTTCTGCCTTGTGGCGCGTAGCAAAACCGGTTGTTTGCCGAACCTGCCCCGATCTGCTGCTGCTGCGACCGCGCCATGCTCTCAGCCAAACTCACGACCAAATCGGTTCCTCTGTAGATATTGGCTGCAATGTTAGTCGCCCCGCAGCCCGCGGCCAGCAGGCTCGCCGCAAACATCGCTGCGACTGAAAGCAAACGAGGTTGGCTCATCGCGAACGGCCGCATCCACCCGCTCCCCCCCCCTTACAGATTGGCGGAGACTAGCCGATCGCGACCACGGCGGCGATAGGTTGGGTGTCCTAGGCGCCAGCCGTGGCGGGTGCCGCAAACAGCAAGGGTGTTCGCGGGAGCCAAGCCCGGAATCCCGGGTGGCGCCCGCATCGCTTCGATTTTCCGTCCCATCCCGCCGGCATGCCGGCGGGCGGCGTGCTGCTACTTCAGCATCTTAAGGTTTTCGGCCGACGGTTTGCCGCTCTTGTCGACCTGCAATTCGTAGGAAACGCGTTGACCTTCGGTCAGGCCCTTGAGGCCCGCGCGTTCGACCGCGGAGACGTGAACGAAGGCATCCTTCGTCCCATCCTCCGGCTGAATGAAACCATAACCCTTCGTCGGATTGAACCATTTCACAGTGCCGGTCGGCATCGAAATCCCCTCTAATTTGAAACCAAACGCCTGCCGATATCCGGCCGGGTCGTTCCGCCCTCTCCACCGAGCGGTGCACTATCCTAGCAGAACCGGGCCTCCTGGAAAAAGCCCCGCTCGCGTGCCCTATTTTTCCGGTTCGCACCGATCGATGGTTATTGCATGGCGCGGATGACCAGCGCCCGCGCCTGCAGGCGCTCGGCCTCCCTGTCGCGGCCAGCTTGGCGGAGCAACACGGCATAATTTTCCAGCACGCTGGCGACTTCGGGATGCTCGGACCCCAGCGCCTTTTCGGTGATGGCGAGGGAGCGCCGATAGAGCGGCTCGGCGATTGCGTTGCGGTCCTGCTGCCGGTGCAGCAAAGCCAGGCCGTTCAGCGCCGCCGCCACATCCGGGTGGTCCGGTCCCACGGCCTTTTCGCGGATCGCCAGCACGCGGAGATACAACGCCTCGGCCTCGACATAGGCCGCCGGGCACGCAGCAGGTTGGCCACGTTGTTGATCGCCGTCGCCACGTTCGGATGTTCCGGCCCAAATGCCTTCTCGCGGATCGCCAATGCCCGGCGGTACAGAACCTCCGCGGCCGCCTCCTCGTTCTGTTCGCGATGCCATGTCCCGAGATTGGTGATCGCGCCGGCTACGTCCGGATGTTCGGGCCCCAGCGCCTTTTCCAGGGTGGCCAACGCCCGCCGGTAATAGGGCTCGGCCGTGGTGAAGCGGCCCTGAAACCGATAGAGCGTGCCGAGATTGGTGAGCGCGGCGGCCACGTCCGGATGCTCCGGCCCCAGCGCCCGCTCGCGGATGGCGAGCGCCCGCAGGAAGAGCGGCTCGGCCTGGGCGTAGTCGCGCCGCAGCCCCAGGGTTTCGGCGAGAAGATTGATGCTCGTGGCGACTTCGGGGTGATCGGGACCCAGCGCCTTTTCCTCCAGCGCGATGGCCCGCCGCAAGGGCGCTTCCGCTTCCTCGGCGCGTCCGCGCTGGGCCAGCACCCGGCCGATGGAAAAAAGACTCTCGCGTAGCCGCGGATCACCTTCCGGCAAACTTTCGGCCATGTCGCGGGCCAGGCCCAGCCGCGCCGACGCCCGTCGATCTGAGGGGTGCCGATCTCCGCGGCGCGCGCCTGGATGGCGCGGTTGCGATGGACGCGATGCTCGGCGGGGCGCGGATCGCCGGCGCTTCGCTGCATTGCGCGGATTTGAGCCGCGCGGATTTGAAATCGGCCAATCTCGCCCAGGCCAAACTCAAGGGCGCCAATCTGACCGGGGCCGATCTCACCGGGGCCAATCTCAAGGGTGCGGATTTGCGCCAGGCGGTGCTGCGCCGCGCCCTGATCGAAGGCGCCGACATGACCGGGGCGTCGTTGGCCGGCGCGATCATGCTGCGCATCGAAAACGTGCCGGTTGCCTTGCGCGGGGCCTTGCGCGAGCACGACATCTGGATTGAATCGGGCGGCGGGAAAGGCGCGCGGGCGAATTTCGCCGGCCGCGACCTCGCCGGCGTCGATCTGTCCGGGGCCGACCTCAGCGGGGCGGATCTGAACGGCGCCGCGCTTTCCCGGGCGCGGCTGGCCGATTGCCTGCTGGTCATGGCCAACCTCGCCGGCGCGAACCTCGCGCGTACCGATCTTGCCGCGGCGGATTTGGAAGGCGCGGATTTGCACGACGCCAATCTGGCCGGCGCCAACCTCACCGACGCCAATTTGACCGCGCTGCAATTGAAACGGGCGGACGGCACGCCCAGCGGACGTTTCTGGCCCGCCAATCTCGAAGGCGCCGATCTGCGCGACGCCGACCTGTCCGGCGCCAATTTGCGCGGTGCCCGGATGCGCGGAACCAAACTCCAAGGCGCCAATCTCAACCGCGCGCTGCTCGAGGGCGCGGATATGGGTGGACCCGGTCGGGCGCGGGTGTAGATGCCGGCGGCCCGGGTTTGACGACTGTGACATAGCCTGCGCAGGCGGCCGCGCCGGTTAGGGCCGATCGAGCGAACACAAGATATTGACAATAAATTTGCGCATACCACAATAATTTGCTAAGAATGTCCTCGGCGGGTTCCAAATCTCCGCCCAATCCCTCCTCAAACTTGGCCGCCGCCTCTTTGCCGGCGGCCTTTCTTTGCGTGGGCGGCGCAAGCCCGGCTCGCTACCGGACTCGCCCTTCGCGACGGGCTTCAGGTTGCCGGTTACGGCGCTGCGACCGAGTTTGTCGCTGATTGCATCGCGGCCTGGTAATTTGAACGATTTGGCGAAACGATCCGGCGATTTTGCCATCTCAATATTTTGCGCTTCTGACGGCGGCGGCGTTGTGATCTTCGCGCTCAGTCAGGAAGCAGGCTAACGTTATTGATAATCATTCCTATTGCGAGTCATCCGCAATTTCAGTATCGTTCGCTCCACGTCGTCCTGATCGGTTAGCCGTGGAGTTGAAAATGCGGTTCATTCGTGATTGGCGCCACGCGGTGTCCGTCCTCCTCGTCGGCCTGCCCTTGGCCGCCGGACTAACGCCGACGGGGGCGGCAGCCGCGGAGGTCAATGTCTACACCACGCGCGAGCCGGGTCTGATCAAGCCGCTTTTCGAGGCGTTCACCAAACAAACCGGGATCGAGGTCAGGGCAACCTTCGTGCAGCAGGGTCTGGCCGAACGCGTTGCCGCCGAAGGGCGCAATTCACCCGCCGACCTGCTGACCGAGGCCGATTACGGCAGCCTGATCAATCTCGCCGAAAGGGGCCTGATCCAGAAGATCGACTCACCCATTCTCAATACCGCCGTCCCGGCCGCGCTGCGCGATCCCGACGGCGGCTGGTACGCCTTGTCGATGCGCGCGCGCGCCATCTGGGTGTCGAAGGACCGCGTGTCGGACCAGACCCTGACTTATGAGGGCTTGGCCGATCCGCGGTGGAAAGGGCGCGTCTGCACGCGCGCGGGCCAGCATCCCTATAACATCGGTCTGATCTCGCGCATGATGGTCAAGACCGGCGCCGAGGCGACCGGGAAATGGTTGGCCGGGGTGAGGGCCAATCTGGGTCGCAAACCCGGCGGCGGCGATCGCGATGTGGCCCGCGACATCCTCGCCGGGATCTGCGACATCGGCATCGGTAATTCCTATTATGTCGGTCTCATGCGTTCGGGCAAAGGCGGCAAGAATCAAGAGTCCTGGGGCAACGCCATCCGAGTCATCCTGCCGACCTTCGCCGACGACAAGGGCAGCCATGTCGATGTCTCCGGCGCCGCGGTCGCGCGTTTTGCCCCGAACAAGGACAACGCCGTCAAGCTGCTCGAATTCATGGTCGGCGACGAAGCCCAGAAAATCTACGCCGAGATCGATTACGAATACCCGGTCAAGGAAGGCGCCAAGATCGATCCGCTAATCGCGGCGCTCGGGAAACTGAAAATCGATCCGGAGCCGTTGACCGCGGTCGCCGCGCGCCGCAAGGAAGCGAGCCAACTCGTCGACAAAATCGGCTACGACAATTAACCTGCGGCTGGCCTCAAAAGCCTTTACGGTGAAGGGCCGCGGAGCAAGGCCAGCCGGCGCCGCGGCTTGGTCCGCGGTCGAACGAAAGAACCATCCTCGCGGCGAACGAACTTGGCCAAATTCCATGGTAATCATCCGGTGAGGCCGTTCGCCGCATTGTCGGCGGCGGTGGCGGTGCTGGTCCTGGCGCCGGTCGGCGGGTTGGTCTTTTTCGCGGCCATGGGTTCGGGCGATCTGTGGCCGCATCTTTTCGCCAACGTTCTGCCGACGGCATTGCGGACGACGCTGGTCTTGTTGCTCGGTGTCGGCGTCGTGGTTGCGGTCGTGGGCGTGGGCGCGGCGTGGCTGGTCGCCATGTGCCGGTTCCCGGGGCGGCGTTGGCTCGAATGGGCGTTGCTGCTGCCGCTGTCTATCCCGACCTATATCGGCGCCTACGCCTATCTCGATGTGCTCCATCCGGTGGGGCCGGTGCAGACGGGGTTGCGCGCGCTATTCGGGTTGACCGACCCGCGGGCCTTATGGTTCCCCGAAATCCGCTCGCTGCCCGGCGCGATCCTGGTTCTGGGCGCCGTGCTCTATCCCTATGTCTACCTGCCGACGCGCGCGCTTTTCCTGATGGAATCGGCGTCCCTGTTCGACGCCGCGCGCAGCCTGGGGGCTGGGCGCTGGCGGACTTTCCTGCGCGTGGCCCTGCCGTTGTCGCGGCCGGCGGTGGCGGCGGGCGTGAGCCTGGCCCTGCTGGAGACGCTGAACGACATCGGCGCGTCCTCCTTCCTGGGCGTCAACACGCTGACCGTTTCGATCTATACAACCTGGACGGCGCGTTCGAGCATCGAGGGCGCGGCGCAAATCGCGCTGGTCATGCTCGTGGTGGCCTCGGCGCTTATCCTGCTCGAGCGCCGGGCACGGCACGGCAAACGGTTCGCGGCGGGCGGCGACGCGCCGCCCTCGGCGCGGGTGCCTTTGTCGGGCGCGGCGGCGGCGGCGGCGGCGGCGTTTTGCGCGCTGCCGGTTTTCGTCGGCTTCGCGCTGCCGGCAAGTTATCTGCTGGTGCAGGCGTGGCGCCGTGTCTCCGCCTTCGGACTTCCCGTGGAACTCGGCCGATGGATCGCCAACACCGTGTTGCTGGCCTCGATCGCGACGGGTATCGCGGTCGCCATCGCGCTGGTTCTGGTGTATGCGGCGCGGCCTTTGGCCGGGAGCGGCGGCGGATGGCGCGCGGCGGTTCCACGCATCGCGAGCCTGGGTTATGCCATGCCGGGGACGGTGCTGGCCGTGGGTTTGCTGGTGCCGGTCGCGGCCCTCGATAATCTGGTGGATGACGCGATGCGCTCGCTCTTCGGCTTGTCGACCGGTCTGTTGTTGTCCGGCTCCGGGGCGGCGGTGATCTTCGCTTATGTGCTGCGCTTCCTCGCCATTCCCATCGGCACGATCGAGTCCGGGTTTGCCAAAATCGACCCGGCCATCGAGCTGTCGGGGCGCAGCCTGGGCGCCGGCGCCGGGCGCATCCTGTTGCGTATCCACGCGCCGTTGCTGCGGCCGGCGATCCTCGCCGGGGCACTGCTGGTCTTCGTCGATTGCATGAAGGAGTTGCCGGCGACGCTGTTGCTGCGGCCCTTCGATTTCGAGACACTGGCCACGCATATTTTTGCCGAGGCGGCGCGCGGCACCTATGAAGATGGCGCCATCGCCGCGCTCGCCATCGTCGCGGTTAGCCTGTTGCCGGTGGCGGTGGTCGGCCTTTCGGGGCGCGGGGAACGATCGGGCCAGGCCTTTCGGGCGCGACCAGCCGTGGCGGTGGGACCGGCATGACCAAACGCGGCAAAAGCGTCCGCATCGAGGGGATCACCAAACATTACGGGAGCGCGCGGGTGCTCGACGATCTCTCCATCGACATCGCGCCGGGGGAGTTTTGTACCTTCCTCGGCGCCTCCGGTTCGGGCAAGACGACGTTGCTCAAGGTGATGGTCGGTTTCGAGCCGTTCGAGAGCGGGCGGGTGTCGATCGACGGGCGCGACATGTGCGATGTCCCGGTTGAGCGCCGCAATATCGGCATGGTGTTCCAGAACTACGCCCTGTTTCCGCATATGAACGTCGGCGCCAATATCGGCTTCGGGCTGGAGGTGCGGGGCATGGCCAAGGCGGCGATCGCGCGCCGGGTGGACGACGCGCTGGCCCAGGTCGGCCTCGCCGGTCTGGCCGAGCGCCCGCCGGCGGAGCTGTCCGGCGGGCAGCAGCAACGCGTGGCGCTGGCCCGCGCCTTGGTCATCGATCCCGACATCCTGGTGATGGACGAACCCCTGGGCGCGCTCGACAAGAATCTGCGGCATGCGATCCAGCTTCAACTCAAGCAACTGCACCGCGCGCTCAGCCTCACCATTGTCTACGTCACGCACGATCAGGACGAGGCGCTGCATCTGTCCGATCGCATCGCGATCATGGATGGCGGCCGCATCGTGCAGCAGGGCACGCCGCGCGAGGTCTATTTCAAGCCGCGCACGCCGTTCGTCGCGACCTTCCTCGGCGAATGCAACATCTGGAACGACGCCGCCGGGCCTTTGGCGCTGCGTCCCGAACACGTGGCGGTGGCAAAGGCCGAGGGCGCCTCGGGGCCGGGCGTGGCGGTGGTGGAGGCGGTCATCTTCCTGGGCGGCGGGCAAAAGATCGTGGCCCGCGACGGCGACCGTCAGGTCACCGCGATCATCCCCTTTCCCGTCGGCGCGCCCGAGCTGCAAATCGGCGAGCGCATCCGCTATTCTTATGACGATTGCAGCGTGCACCGGTTCGACTAGCGGAGCCCGAAGATGAGGGCAATTCTTAACGGCCGCGTCATCGCCGAAAGCGACGATGTGGTTCAAAGCGGGAGTTACGACTACTTCCCGCGCCAGGCCGTGCGTTTGGAGTGGTTGAAGAAGTCGGCGAAGACCGATGACGACAAAGCCTGCCCGCACGGCGTGCAGTTTTATGACGTGACCGTGGACGGCGTTCGCGCCGAACGCGCCGCGTGGTGTTACGAGGCCCCGCTGGAATCGATGAAGCCGGTCGGCGGCAGATTCGGCTTTTGGGACCGGGTGGAGGTCGGCTGAGAACCTTTATCTCTAAATGGGCTTGAAGTTCAGTCCCGGAAAGCCGATAGTGATGAGCATAAGTTCTTCCCCGCCGGACACGCCGAGAGGCCTCTGGCGGGGTTATTTATTTGTGCGTCCTGCGTTCCGTATCCGAACCTTCGAGGGCGGCAATGCCGGTGGAGCCCGCGACGAAAAGAGCCGTCGCTTTTTCGACGGCCAGAATCTGTTTCACTCCGCTAAGGCGGCGTTCGGTTACACCTTTCCAAATTACGATCCCATGGCGCTCGCGCGGGCCGTCTGCGCCAGCAAAGGCTGGCAATCCGCTGGAGTTCGCTTCTACACGGGCGTTCCCGATGCCATCGACAATCCCTTCTGGAATCACTTCTGGACGGCGAAAGGCGCGCATATGGGACGCCAGGGCGTTCACGTTCATACGCGCCGGCTGCGGTATCGCAACAAACAGGTCCGTTTGCCAAATGGGGCGACGCATTCATTCCTGGACGGCGACGAAAAGGGGATCGACGTGCGGATCGCGCTCGACGTGATTCGCCTCGCCCATTCGCGAGACTATGACGTCGCCCTGCTGTTTTGTCGCGACCAGGACTTGTCGGAGGTCGCCGACGAAATCAGGCTTATCGCCCAGGAACAGGGGCGTTGGATGAAGATTGTCTCTGCCTACCCCTATAGCCCGGCCGTCCGCGACATGCGCGGCATTGAAAAAACCGACTGGATTCGGATTGATCGCGCAACCTACGACGGTTGCATCGACGCCAGAGACTATCGGCCCAAACCGAAATCCTGAGGTTGGCATCGCCGTGAAGCAGCGGACCATCGTCACCACGCGCGAATTCGCGGCTTCTCGCGAGAAAGTGTTCGATGCCTGGACCCAGGCGGCGCAGCTCGCGCAATGGTGGCGACCGCCGGGGTTCACGGTTTCGGAATGTTCGGTGGCGGCGCGCGCGGGCGGCGCCTGGCGGCTGTGCCTGCGGTCTCCGGACGGCGAGGATCATCGGGTCAACGGCATCTTTCGCGCCATCAAGCCGCCGGAAAGCCTCGATCTCAGCCCCGATGTCGAAGTCACGCCGGGCACGCGCCGATTGACCGGGTTCGTGAAGATGAAGGTTCCCGTCCATAACAGCCGGACACGCATGACCATCCATGCCGGGGCGGCGGCGGCCGACGAGCCGGCCGAAGCGGACCTGCACGGCCTGGAAGAAGGCTGGAAACAAGCCCTGGACAGACTCGGGTCATTTCTAGCAAAAGGCTAGGCTTGAAATTCTAGCCAGCCCCTTGAAATTCGCCCGATGCCTTTGTGGCGCCGCGTCCGCGCGGTTCGGGATTATTGAAAGCTGCCCAGCATGATTTCGACCTTCGCGAAGAACGCCATCGTTCTTGGCCTGCTTACCGCCATGGGCCCGCTCGCCATCGACATGTATCTGCCGGCGCTGCCGGCGATCGCGTTCGATTTGGGCGCCGGCACCGCTGCCACGCAGATGACGCTGACCGCCTTTTTCCTGGCTTTCGGTCTGTGCCAGATCGTCTACGGCCCGGTTTCCGACATGGTCGGGCGCAAGCCGCCGCTGTATTTCGGGCTGACTCTGTTCACGCTCGGCTCGATTGGCTGCGCGGTTTCGCCCGGCATCGAATGGCTGATCTTCTTCCGTTTCGTGCAGGGATTGGGTGCGTCGGCGGCCATGGCGATTCCGCGCGCGATCATCCGCGACCTGCATACCGGCGTCGAGGCGGCGCGGCTGATGTCGCTGGTCATGCTGGTCTTCAGCGTCGCCCCCATCCTGGCGCCGTTGAGCGGCAGCGCGTTGATCGTTCCCTTTGGCTGGCGCGCGGTGTTTGTGGCCACCGCCACGCTTTCGGCGCTGGGCTTTTTGCTGGTCGCGGTCTTGCTGCCGGAAACGCGACCGCCGGGCAGTCGGGTCACATTCGGCTTCGGCAACGCGCTTTCCGGCTTCGGCCGGCTGTTGCGCGATCGGCGTTTCCTCGGGCTGACCTTTATCGGCGGCCTGGGCATGTCGAGTTTCTTCGCCTTTCTGGCCAGCTCCTCCTTCGTCTACATGGACCATTTCGGGCTGACGCCGACTCAATACAGCTTCGCCTTCTCGGTGAACGCGATCGGCTTCGTCGGCGCGTCGCAATTCGCCGCGAAGCTCGGCGCCCGGTTCGGCATGGCGCGTGTGGTTAACGCCGCCGTCTGGTCCTATGCGGTGTTCTCGCTGATCCTGTTCGGCGTTATCGCCGCGGGCGTCGACAGTTTGCCGGTGTTGATCGTGCTGCTGGTGCCGGCCTTCGCCAGCCTCGGCCTCGTCATCCCCTCGACCATGGTGCTGGCGCTGGAAGAACACGGCCACATCGCCGGCATGGCCTCGTCCCTCGGCGGCACACTTCAGATGGTCACCGGTGGGATCATGATCGTGATCGTCAGCCTGTTCTTCGACGGCACTGCATTGCCCATGGTGACGGCGATCGCCCTGTGCGCGATGGGAGCACTGATCTTGAGCTTCCTGACGCTGATCCGCGCCCCGGCCGTCAAGCCGGCGGAGTAGCCCCGCGCGGGCGGCGGCCCGCGTACTCTAGCGGTAGCGCGGCGGCGGGGAACGCGCCTCGTAAGTTATTCCACCTGGTCGATACCGATGACCGGACCCGGGATCGAGCGGCTGGTCTGAGTGCCGTCGCCGAGCTGGCCGAAATCGTTTAAGCCCCAGGACGCGAGTTTGCCGCTGGTCAACACGGCGAGGGAGTGGTGGCTGCCGGCGGCGATGGCTTTCACGGGCGACAAATTGGGTAGACGCTTGGGCGCCGTGCGCTGAGTCGTGGAGCCGTCGCCCAACTGGCCGCTGAAATTCTCGCCCCAGGCCCAAACGGTGCCGTCATCGGCCAGGGCAAGATTGTGAAACCCGCCGGCGGCGATGGCCTTGATGTTGGACAAGCCGGGGACTTGCCCCGGAATCTCGGGCTGGCTCGCGCCGGGAATCGTGTCGCCGAGTTGGCCGGCGAAGTTGCTGCCCCAGGCGAACACCTTGCCGTTGGCGGTCAGCGCCAGCGTATGCAGCGCCCCGCAGGAGATCGCGACGATGGGCGCGGGCAGGGCGGCGGGGGTCGGCCGGTTGCGGTCCGCGGTGTCGCCGATGGCGATGCCGAGTTTGCCGGCGACGTTCCAACCCCAGCCGAAGACCAGGCCATAGGGATCGCGCACGGCGAAGGAACAGCCCAATCCGGCGGCGATCGACTGAACATAGGCGAAATGGTCGACCAAGACGCGCGTGGTGCGCGGCGGGCCGGCAATGCCGATGCCGGCCTCGCCGGAAAAATTGTCACCCCAGGCGAAGATTTGGTCTTTGTACAAGGCGAGGGAGTGCATCCCCCCCCCGCGGCGATGCCGGAGGCTCGTTTCAGCTTGGCCGCGGTGACCGGGGCGAAGCGGTCGATCGTGGTTGTGTCGCCCAATTGACCAGAGGCATTGGCGCCCCAGGCGGAAATCACGCCGTCCTTCATCTGTAGCGCGAGCGAGTGCCACCCGCCGGCGGAAACGGAAACCGCCTCGGGCATCTTCACCGGCTCGGGTTTGGCGCGAAAGGCCAGCGCCGCGGCGGCATTGCCGAGTTGGCCGTGATCGTTCTTGCCCCAGGACCAGACGGACCCGTCCTTCTTTTTCGCCAACGAGCGCATGACGCCCGCCGAAATGACCGAGAAGGGCTTTGCCATTGTTTTTTCTCCCCTGCGAGTCGCCTCGCGTCTTTTTGCGGTTTGGACCCAAAGCGGGGAGAGACTATCAAGGCTTTACCACCGCGACAAATCGAGGCGCGTTACCGGCCGCGGGACCTCAATTATTCGGCGCGCAATCCCCGATCCAGGCGGTGAGCTGGGCGATCATGTCGTCGGGGACGGGCGCGCGGTCGAAGGGCATGCGGTCGCCGGTGCCGCCGACGGTCAGATGGGTGCCCCGCACCTTGTGCCAGAGATAGCTCTTTTCCGACGCGCCGGGTGCCACCCGCAACAGATCGGACTCCATCGAAACGTGGTCGACGAGATTGCTCCAGGCATGGCCGACATCGAGGACGAGATTGGCCGGCGGCTCACCTTCGCCGTGGCATTCGACGCAATGCAGATCGAAGATGCGCTGGATGTCGCGGTCGAAGCTGACCGGCGATTGCGCCGTCGCCGGGTTGCAAGCCTGCGCCCAGGCCGGCGCGGCGGCCGGGAGAGGCGCCAGCGCGGCCGCGACCGCGCAGGCTAGGAGGGATCGGCGCATCGGCCCGGCTCCGGATTCAAGCCCGCTTCGCGGGCGGGGGGTCTCATGCGGCGAAATCGTCCTTGGTGTAAAGCGCGGCCAATTCCAGCCCTTCGGCGCGGAGATTTTTCTCGGCGCCGGCCAGCCGGTCGACGATGGTGACGATCTTGGCGATCGTGCAGCCGAGATCGCGCACGGCGCGCACCGCCTGCATCACGGATTCGCCGGTGGTGGTCACGTCCTCGAACAGGATGACGGCGCTGCCCGGCTCGATATTGCCTTCGATCAGCGTGTCGGTGCCGCGGCCCTTTTTTTCCTTGCGAACGATGAAGCCGCCGAGCGGATGGTCCGGCCAGCTTCGCATGCAGACATTGGCCACGATGGGCACGGCGCCGAGCTCCAGCCCGCCGAGAAAGCGCACATGTTTTTCCGCTCGCGCGATGGCGAACAACGCATCGGCGATCAACGCAGCGCCTTCCGGGTGCAGCATCGTCTTTTTCATGTCGAAGAAAAACTGGCTGCGGTTGCCGGACGCGAGGGTGAAATCGCCGCTCAGCAGCGAACGTTCCTTGATCAGCCGGCGAAGACGTTCGCGGTTATCGGGCGAGGTGTTCATTGCCGGCGACATCAGATCTAGCCCGCGAATTTCTGGCCGATCCACACGCCGATGGTGGCGGCCGCCCCGGTCAGGATCGTGCCCCAGGCCATGTCGATGACACTTAAAGAAACCGACCAGTCCTTTAGGGTCGCGAGGTTGGTGAGGTCGTAGGTGCCGTAAGCAACCAGACCGAAAACCGCGCCCATCCATAGCGCGGTCACGACCGAGCCTTCCGCCATCGCCGGGCGGAGGACGAAGATCGCGAGCCCCGCGCCATAAAGCAGATAGAACAGCACCGCCGCCCAGATCACCGGCGAATCGGCCAGCAATGCGCCGAGCCGCGGCCGATAGACGGTGTTGACGGTGGAGCTGAGCCAGATGAAATCGAGCAACGCGAAGGCGACGAGGCTCGCCACCCACGCGATCGCAAAGCCCTTGGTCACGGGAGCTCCTGTCGGCAGCCGAAGGCGTGGAGGGCGACGTTAGCGCCCACCCGCGCGCCGAGCAAGAGACGAGGCGTGGTTAGCGGCTGACCAGCCAGTTGCGGATGCCGGCCACCGACCAGGCGAGCGCGCCGGTCGCCAAGCCGGCGGCGGCGATTTGCGCCAGGGTATCGGCGAGCTGATCGTCGTAGTCGGTTTGGGGGTTCGTGGACAGGAGCAGGACGGTCGCGCCGGCGCCGCCGATCATGCCCCAATAAAGAGTGTTCGTGGCATTCCAGCGATTGTTCATCGTCGTCGCCTTCCGTTTCTCCACCGGGCGGGGGATGGAAGCGACCGCATGGAGATCGGCCGACACCCGAAATTAAGACCAAATATGCGCGCTGGCCGTTAATTATTCAACGGCAACCGCCGAAATAATTTCCGCGCGAATTCTTGTAAAAGCGAAGACGCGATTGGACTATCGCAGTTAAACAGGGTCGCAAATTCACCCCCCCTGCGGGGTTGGGGCGGCTGTTTGGAGGAGGGGAAGGCGGGCGGCGGGATACGAGCAGTTCGGGCGCGGTTTACGCGGATGTGACGACGTGACAGTGACTATTGATTTTCAGGGTTGCGAAATAGGCGTAGAATATACCGTCGTCTGCAAAAGCCAACGGGAGGTTATCCAATGAACGGCAGGATGCGTCTAGCGGCTTCCCTCATAGCGATCTGTGGGGCCTTCGCCGCGAATCCGGGATGGGCGCTCGATGCGCAAGTGCTTTCGTCCCGTCCCAACATGGTCACGGGCGGCGACGCCCTGATCAAGGTCACCGGCGTTACCGCCGCCCCGAACGTGACGGTGGGCACGCGGGATGTATCGGGAGCCTTTGCCGCCGATCCGAAAGGCGGCTTCGTCGGCCTCGTCGCCGGCCTGGTGGACGGCACCAACACGCTGACGGTGAAAGCCGGGACCGAACAAAAGACGCTGACCCTCATCAACCACCCGATCAACGGCACGCTGTTCGCCGGGCCGCAGCAGCAGCCCTATGTCTGCGAAAACGAACTCCACGGCCTGGCCAAGGCCGCGGACGCCAATTGCACGGCGCCGACCGCGATTGAATACCAATATCGCAATACCAAGGGCGCTTGGGCCAAGTTCGATCCCGCGGCGCCGCGTCCGGCGGATATCGGCATGACCACGACCAGCGAGGGCAACACCGTCCCGCTGATCGTCCGTCTCGAAAAGGGCGTCATCAATCGCGCCGCCTATGTCATCGGCTTGTTGCACGACCCGGCGGCCGGACCGCCGCCGTCGCCGACCCGGCGCACGCCGGGCTGGAACGGCAGGCTGGTCTATTCCTATGCCGGCGGCCTTCTGGCCGGCTATCACATGGGCACGGTGATCGGCGCGATGGACGCCGCCAAGGCTTATGTCGGCGGGGTCCAGAACCAGTTCTACGAGACCCTGATCGAGCAAGGCTACGCCCAGGCCGCCAGCTCGCTCAACGCCTTCCGCACCACCACCAACGACGTGGTTTCGGCCGAATCGATGGCCAAGGTCAAGGAGCGGTTCATCGAGTTATACGGCGCGCCCTTGTACACGGTCGGCACCGGCGGCTCGGGCGGCTCGATGCAGCAGCACCTTATCGCCAATAACTATCCCGGCCTGCTGGACGGCATTTTCCCGCGCATCAGTTACCCCGATGCGATGACGTTCTTCTGGCCGCTCTACGATTGCGACCTGCTCGTCACCTATTTCAAGGAGACCAAACAGCCCTGGACCGAGATGCAGAAAGACCTCGTCTCCGGCAAGAAGAGCTACCACTATTGCCCGAGCAACGGGGTGAGCTACACGAACCAGAATCTGCGGGTCGACGTGGCTTGCGACCCGGCGGTGAAGGACGCGGTGACCTTCGGCGACATCAAGCAGCCGCGCTGCACCTATCAGGACAATCTGGTCAACATATTCGGCACCGACCCGAAAACCGGGTTCGCGCGCAACCCGTGGGACAATATCGGCGTGCAATACGGCCTGTCGGCACTCAACGAAGGCAGCATAAGTTTCGAGCAATTCATCGACATCAACGCCAAGATCGGCGGCCACGACGTCAACGGCCGGCCGGTGCCGCAGCGCATCAAGGGCGATCCCGAGGCCTTGCGGATCGTCTACGCGACCGGGCGCATCAACGACGCCGGCGCGGGGCTGGCGGAAATTCCGATCATCGACATGCGCGGCTACACCGATGGCAGCTGCTCGGTCGCACCCTGCCCGCCGCGCGCCTACACCGCCGTCGACATCCATGACGGCTATCACAGCGAAACCATGCGGGCGCGGCTGCTGGCCGCGAACGGCACCGCCGACAACCATGTGATGATGATCGCCTTCGAAACCGGGGATCGCGGACCGGACGCGCCCCTGTCGAAGATGACGATGGCGGCGCTGGCCCCCATGGACAAATGGCTGACCGGCATCGCCAACGACACGTCGAGCCGGACCAAGATCGAAAAGATCAGGGCCCACCGTCCGGCGGAATTGGTCGATAGCTGCTACACCAACACCACGACCAAGATCACCGACTGGAAACGCTGCCAGCAGCTTTTCCCGTACTTCTCCAATGCGCGCATGGTCGCGGGCGCGCCGCTGATGGACGACGTTTTCAAATGTCAGATCAAGGCGGTCGATCCGAAGGATTACGCCAAGCCGCTGACCGCCGATCAACTCGCGGCGGCGAAGGCGGCGTTCCCCGAAGGCGTGTGCGATTGGTCGAAGCCGGGCGTGGGACGCACCAAACTGGGCGGCACCTGGGCCTTCTATTCCGGCAACGCCCGAGTGGAATTCTTGGGTTCGGCGAAATAGCACTCCCGCGGAGTGGGGCATCTCTAAGGTTGGGGCGCCTGGACGAAATGTCCGGGCGCCCGTTTCTTTTGGCCGAGGCAGCGGTTACGCTCCCAGGTTGAAGACCATGCCGGGGCAGGGGGCGCATGACCGACGCCTTGAAGCGGGATTTGCGGGAGGCCATCGCCAACGGCCGCTTGGTCGCCATTGTCGGCAGCGGCGTGTCGGTCGGCGCCACCGGCGGTAACGCGGTTGCGTCGTGGGACGGGTTGCTGGCCAGCGGCATCCAAAGGTGTGTCAGCCTTTTCGGCGGACAACTGCCCACTGGCTGGGAGGCCGAACAGGCCAGGCGGTTGAAGTCGGGCGATCTCAACTCGTGGCTCGATCTGGCGAGTGAGATCGAAACGCGGTTCGCGGGCCAGCCGGGGCAATATGGGCGCTGGCTCAAGGAGACCGTCGGCGCACTGCAAGCCACGGACCGGGGTGTCATCGCGGCGTTGCACAATCTCGGCATCCCGCTGGCAACGACGAATTACGACGGCTTGATCGAAACCGTGGAGCGGCCGTTCGTCACTTGGCGCAACGAAGCGCAAGCCGTGCAAATCCTGCGCGGTGAGGAGCGAGGCATCCTCCATCTTCACGGTTACTGGCAGGAAGGAGAATCCGTTGTTTTCGGCCGCGCTTCCTACGAGCGGCTGACCAACAGCGCGTTCGCCCAAGGTGCGCAACAGGCGCTGACCTTTTCACACAGCCTGATGTTCGTCGGCTTCCGGGGTTCGCTTGCCGATCCGAATTTCACCCGGCTGCTCACCTGGCTCCGCGAGGTGATGGGGAACACCCACCATCGCCATTACCTGCTGTGTGCGACGGACAGGGTGGCGGTGATGGAAAGCGCTATCAACGGCTGCCGGAATCTTTTCGTTCTGCCCTTTGGCACGCGGGAGGAGCTTGCGGCGTTCCTCGCCGATCTTGCCCCGCGGCGTTTTGTTGCACTGCCGCCCCCGCCGGAGCGCATCCTGGGGCGCGATGCGGCGCTTGGTGATCTGGTGGCGGCGTTGCTCGCCGACAAGCCGCCGCCGGTTCCGATCCTGGGCGCGCCCGGCATCGGCAAAAGCACACTCGCTCTCGCCGCACTCCACGATCCCCGCGTCGCGGAGAAATTCGGGCGGCGGCGGTATTTCGTGCGTCTCGACGGCGCTGCCTCGGGCGAGGCGATGGCCGGGGCTATCGTCACCGCGTTGGGTTTGCCGCCGTCCAGCAAGCCGCTCGACGCCGCCGTCGCCGCGCTGGCGGAGGCGCCCGCGGTTCTCATGCTCGACAACACTGAAACGCCGTGGGACCAGGACGCGACGGGCTGCGACACGGCCTTCGGTTTGCTGGCGCAGCACGCGCCGGGCCTGGCTTTGGTGGCGACGCTTCGCGGCGGCATCCGGCCCCGCGGCGCGCCCTGGCGCGGGGCCATCGAGGTCATGCAGCTATCCGATAGCGCAAGCCGCTCGATGTTCCTCGCCATCGCCGGTCAGAAACACGCGGGCGATGCGCTACTGCCGGACATTCTTGCCGCGCTCGATGGTTTGCCGCTGGCCATCGAGCTGTTCGCCGCCGCCGCCGAGGCGGAGCCCAATCTGGCCGGTCTGTGGTCGGAATGGCAGCACAAGTCCACCGCCCTGTTGCAACGCGGCGCCGCCGACAC
>SHVT01000020.1 GCA_009694125.1 Rhodospirillaceae bacterium
CGGCGGGGCGATATACCCCGTCAACCCCAAACCCACGAAAACTCAGACCTCTCTCCAGCGCCGCCGGCGCCACGATCCCTCACGTCCCGGCGTCACACTCGTCACGTCGCCCGGCAAAATCAGTGACCCTCGTGAATAGATCGGGTTAGCGTCGTTGCCGTCCGTGCGCGGCTTGACCGCCGGCGACGCCGCCTGTAGCTCTTGCCGCCGCCATGACCCTGACCGTCGCGACCTGGAACATCAACTCCGTGCGCCTCCGCCTGCCCTTGCTCGCGCGCCTTGGCGCGGAGGCGCGGCCCGACGTCATCTGTTTGCAGGAAACGAAAGTCACGGACGATCTCTTCCCGAGCGCGGCGATCGCCGATCTCGGCTATCCGCACCAGATCTTCCACGGCATGAAGGGGTATAACGGCGTCGCCATCCTGTCCCGGCGCAAGTTAGAAGGAACGGGCAAACGCGGCTGGTGTGGCAAGGCCGACTGCCGGCATGCCTTCGCCACCCTTCCCGGCGGCATCGAGCTGCACAATTTCTATGTTCCGGCCGGTGGCGACATTCCCGATCCGCGCGCCAACCCGAAATTCGCCCACAAGCTGCGCTTCATCCGCGAGATCGCCGATTGGTGGGCGACCTCGGCGACAAAAAGCGCGCGCCGCATCCTGGTCGGCGATCTCAACGTGGCACCCCTGCCCAACGATGTGTGGTCGCACAAACAGCTCCTCGACGTCGTCAGCCACACGCCGGTGGAAGTGAAGCTCCTCGGTCGGCTGCAGGCGGCCCATGGCTGGGTCGACGCGATTCGTCATTTCGTCCCGGCGGAGGAAAAGCTGTATTCGTGGTGGAGTTACCGTGCCCGCGACTGGCGGAAAAGCGACCGCGGCCGCCGGCTGGACCACGTGTGGGTCACGCCGGCCTTGACCAAGGCGCTGGGCGAAATGTCCATCTTGAAGGACGCGCGGAGTTGGCCGATGCCATCCGACCACGTCCCGGTCTTGATGACGCTATCGGTCTGACCTTCAACCCGGGCCGCAGGGATCGACGCGGTAGAGGAAGTAGCGGGCGGGCGCCACTGCCGGCGGCGGCGCCATTGGCACCAGCGCGGGAGCCTGAAGCCTTTGATCCGCGGCCACGACCGCGCCGAGCCGCGCCAAACCGGCTAAGGCCGGGGCGATCAAGGCGGCGGCTTGGGCATTAACCGCTGCATCGCCGGTCCCGATGTCGATATGGACCAGCGCCGCGATCGAACCCAGCCGTGCCCGCGCCAGCGGGAGTGTATCGCGCAGATCCCCGAGAAACAGGTGCGCCGCGTCCGGTGTGCAATCGGGATGGGCCGCCACCGCACGTTCGAACACGAAGATTTCGCGCCCGGGCAACAGGAGGCGGAGATGGTCATAGGTGCGGCCGTTACCCAGCCCGATTTCCAACACCGGCCCCGGCAAATCGGCGATCACCCCGGCCGCCAACTCCAGGCAGGCCTGCTGCGCTTCGAGCCGGCGCATAAAGCTGTCGAGCCGGCTGCCCGGGCGTTCGGTCACGCGATCAACCCATTCAGCGGTTGCCGATCTGGGTCATGGCCTCGCGGAGCTGCGCGGTGGTCTTTTCGAGGCGGCGGGCGAGTTCGCGCATGATCTCCACCGCCATGGACGGAAATTCGTTGATCAACCGGTAGAAGAGGTCCTTGGCGATCATCAGGGTCTCGAGCTTGGACTTGGCGCGAACGGTCGCCGTGCGCGGCACGTCGCAGAGAATGGCGATTTCGCCGACGATGGCGTTGCGGCCGACCACGGCCACCGCCATTTCCCCCTTGGGCGTATTGACCAGGACCTCGGCCTCGCCGCCGATGATGATATAGGCGGCGTCGGCCATGTCGCCCTGTTTGAACAGCGCCTGCCCGGGCTCAAAGGTCAACCTCTGGCTGGTGAAGGCCAGAAATTTGAGTTTCGCCGGCTCCACCTTCGCAAAGAGCGGAATGTTGCGAAGCAGATCGACTTCTTCCTGCAACGACACGTGAGTCCTCCCCAAATCCTATTCGGCTGCCAGCATTTCGTGGAGCGGCGCGCCTGGGCCTTCCAAATCGGCGAACTTGCCCTGAGACACGATCTTTCCGTCGCGCATGATGACGATGCGGTCGAAGGCCCGGGCGAACGCCGCCCGATGAAGAACCCACAAGACCCCGCGGCCCTGAAGTTCGCGGAGGATGTTGTCCATGACCTTGCCCTGCGCCTGGGTGTCGAGCAGAGCCGTGGATTCATTGCAGATCAGCAATTGCGGCCGGCGCAGCAAGGCGCGGGCGAGCGCCAGCTTTTGGCGCTGCGCCGCGCTCATGCGCGAACCGCCCACGCCGACCGAAAAATCGATGCCGACTTCGATGATGGCGTCGCGAAGATCGAGCGTCGTCAAAACCTCGGAGATGACCTTGCCGAGGCGCGCGCCCGCCTGGGCCTGGCCATAGGCGACCTTTCCGAACAGGATATTGTCCTGGAGGGTGCCTGCGGCGTTGTAGGAATCCGAGCGAAAGAACTCGATCGATTTCGCCAGATTGGCCGGCAGGTTCTCGGCGAAGGCCGCCCGCGCCTCGAGCAGGCGGCGCTGCATCGGCTCGTCGATCAAACCCAGGCGATGGCGGGCCGGGATCAGTTTGAAGGGCAACGACAAAAGCCGGGAACGGTCCTCCGGGCGAATTTCCGCCTGTGCGATCTTGGCGGTGCGTGCAAGCAAAGCCTGAAATTCCGGCAGATCCTCGGCACTGATGAAGCTGTAATCGGCAAAGAATTCGTGAGTTGGCGGCAGACCGGCGAACAATTCGACCATGGTCTCCGCGACTTTCCGGCCCATCGCGATCAGATCGCCGGTCAGGCCGACCTTTTCGAGAACACTCAGCACGTAGGCGTTTTCGGCCAGTTTTTCGACGTCGAAAGCGGGGCCGACCTGCGTGCCGAAAAGCACGTTTTCGGCAACCGTCGCGTTGGTGTTGTATCGCGCCTCGTCGAAGGGCTCCACGAGGGCGGCCATCTCGCCTCCCTTCAGGCGTTCGCGCAAGGCCACGCGCGCTTCGAGAATACGCGCCGCGAGCGCAGGCCGCGCCTTGGGGTCGATGGTGCCGCGCAGGCCGAATTGATAGACATCGTCGTCCAAATCGACGACCGCCAACATGCGGATGCAGCGCGCGGCGAGTTCGGCCGCGTCGGCGACTCCCGCCGCCGAATAGTCGATCCAATCGGCCGTGATGTCGAGATCGGTGTTGCCGGCCCGTGTCGCCTCGACCAACCATTGTTTGCGTTGCGCGGCCGTCGCGCCGTCGGGATTGGCCGCTTTTCGGGGACGTTGTTTCAGGACGTAGATCAAGTTCTCCCTAACCGTCCCGGTGAACAAATACGAACTCTGCCCGACATAAGCGATGCGCTGCGCCGAGCGCCATTCCGGCTGGGTCAGCAAATCGTCGGAGCCCAGTTGGATACGTCCCCCGCTCGGCGCCACCAGGCGGGCGATCGCGCTGGCCAGATGCTCCTTGCCCGAACCCGCCGGTCCGACAATCGCGATGTGTTCGTTCAACCCCATGTCGAAGGAAACGCCGTCCACGAGTTTGGCACCGCCGTCGTCGGTGACCGCGAGATTGGCGATGCCGAGACGATCGTCGGCGGACGGCGCCGGCATGGTTTCCGGGGCGGGTTCCTGCAATTCCGGCGGCGCCGTGCCCTCCGGCTGGAACTGTTCGATGACCTGTTCGTATTTGATCACCGCGTCGGCTTGGCTCTGATAGAAGGTGAGCAACTCCTTCCAGGGCGGCGCCAAATCCTTGTAGGCGGCGAGCACGGCGACCAACGCGCCGATGCTGAGATCCCCGGCGATCACCAAATATCCGCCGAACAGATAGAAGAAAAAGGGCGTCAGCTGGGCGATGTTGCTGTTGAGCTGTTTGACCAGGAACTTGCGCTGGAAAATGTCGAAACGGATGCGATAGATCGCGCCCATGCGTTCGGCGAAATCGGCGCGTTCATAGGTGGACGTGCCATGGACATGGACTTCGGCGATGCCCGAAACGGTATCGCTGATCCGATCGGCGACCTTGCGAATGACCTTCACCCGCTCCTTGCCGAGCAGGTTCACCTTGCGCTGCATCTTGGGGATGACATAGGCCTGCAGCGGGTAGAGCGCGATGGCGAAGGTACCCAGCAGCGGGTCCTGCACGAACATGAAAAACAGCGCGGTCAGCAACAGGCCGCCCTGATGCAGCGGCAGCACCAGCGCATCGCCGATGAAGCCGCCCAACGCCTCGACTTCCGAGGTGATCATGGGAATGATCTCGCCTTGCGAGACCTTCCGGAAATGCGGCAGCGGAAAGCGCAGAATCCGGCTGTAGAGTTCGTAGCGCAAACGCCGCAGCATACGTTCGCCGAGGCGCCCCTTCATGATGTTGATATGGAACTTGAACCGGGCGTTGATGAAAACCAACGCCAAGAACACGAAACAGAGGGTGATCAGATAGGGGATCTGATCCAGCGACCAATAATAGAAGTCTTGGGGGAAATTCTTGCCCTGAATGGCGCGATTCACGATCGTCTTGGGCAGATCGAGAATGAAATAATAAAACGGCAGCGACACCGCCGTTACGAGCATGATGACAATCTGCTCTTTCAGGCTGTAGCGCAGGATGAACCGGTGGATGGTCGGTTCCATGTGTTGCTCACCGCTCTCCGCCCGTGGCGGAGAGCGGTCCCCTTTTGTCGTCTGGCCCCGGCCACCTTAACCCACGACCCCGGAGGGGTAAATGGCGCGGCTCTCCGCCGCGGCCCGTCGACGCCGCGAAGCGGCCTATAGGGCGTTGCGCGGAACGCAATGAACGAGTACTAGCCGCCGGATGATCGTTCTTGGCATCAATCCCGCCACCCACGACGCCGCGGCCGCCCTTTTTGACGACTATCGCCTGCTGGCCGCAGTCTCGCTCGAACGCCTGACCCGGCGCAAGGGTGACGGCAAGGGCATACCGATGGAATGCATCGGCGAGGTTCTCGCCATCGCCGGCCTGTCGCCGGGCGATGTCGACGTCGTCGTCAGCACGCGTGGCACGGTGCCACGGCGTTATCTTCCCCATTCGCGGCGCCAGACCCCTGAGGAGCCTGGTGATGAACATTCGGCGAGCCTGGCCGAGGAGATGCGCAAGGCGGGAGTTTTGAACGCCGACGGTTTTTTTGACGCCGCGATGTTCCTGGCCGAGCACGGTTTTCGGTCGGGCGTGCCGGTGCGGTTCGCCAATCACCACCGCGCCCACGCTTTGCCGGCCCTGTTTTTCACGCAATGGCCGGACGCGCTGCTGTACACGGCCGATGGCGGCGGCGACAACGTGCATTACAGCCATCGCGTGTTCCGCGAGGGCGCGATCGACACGCTGTTCGGCGACGACCGCTGCCTTTTGCCGGAACGGCGTGTGGACAGCCTCGGGCTGGCTTATGCTTATGCCACTCAGGCGCTGGGTTACCGCGCGCTTCGCCACGAAGGCAAACTGACCGGCCTGGCCGCATTCGGCGAGCCCACCTTGATCGCGGCGATGGCGCCCCATTTCCGCATCGACGATGAAGGCCGGATCGACAGCGACTTCGCGAGTTATGGCGCGATGCGCCGCCTGATTTTCGCGCTGGCCGAGGGACAGAAGCCCCAGGATGTCGCGGCGTCGATCCAAAAGCTGCTCGAAGATTTGATCCTCGGCTCGGTCACGCGCCTGCTCGAGCGCCACCCCGTCCGGCATCTCGGACTTGGCGGCGGTGTCTTCGCCAATGTCCGGCTCAACCGCCTGCTCGCCGAACGCACGCCGGTCGATGAAATCTTTGTCTTTCCTGCGATGAGCGACGATGGGCTTGCCGTCGGCGCGGTCCTGGAATTTCTGCTTGAGCGGGACGGCCTCGCGGTCTGGCTCGACCGCCGGCATCACCTCGATCACCTGTATTTCGGCCGCGACCATGGCGCGGCCATCGACCGGACGCTGACGGCGGCGCCCGGCATCCGACGCCTATCCGATCGGCCGGTGCCGGCAGCCGCCGATCTGCTGGCCAAAGGCCGCATCGTCGCCATCTATAATGGCGGCATGGAATTCGGACCCCGCGCGCTCGGCGCTCGCAGCATCCTTGCCGCCGCCGGGAACCGTGGTGTCAACCAGACCTTGAACGCCCGGCTCGAGCGGACCGAGTTCATGCCCTTTGCCCCGGTCGTGCGCGACGTCGACGCGGCGCGCGTCTTCGACCTGAGCGCGGTCAATGGTTACGCCAGCCGGTTCATGACGATCACCTGCTTGGTGCGTCCGGAATGGCGGGAGCGCATACAGGCGGTCGTCCATGTCGACGGGACCGCCCGCCCGCAGGTTGCCGAGAGAAAGACGAACCCGCTTTATTACGACATCCTGACCGACTATGAGGCGCGCACCGGACTGCCCGTCCTGGTCAACACCAGCTTCAACGTCCATGAAGAACCGATCGTAAACAAGCCAGAGGAGTGCTGCCGCGCCCTGGCCGATGGACGTATCGATTTTGTGGTCACCGCCGTGGGTGTTTATGGACCCGGCGAGCCACAAAAATGAGATCGCCTCTTACTATCAGCCGGCATAGGAAGGAAAACCGATTGCCAGGGTTGCCAGACCCATGGGAACAATAGGCCGGACCTCGCCCATTCAAAAGTTACTGGCGGGGCGGTCGTGAACGCTCGCTGGACGAGCGAACGACCTGGAGAGCCGCCTTCCGATCGCGCCTAGTTCGTGCTTATTCGCTTAGCGGAGCCTGTGCCATAGTCGCGTCAACGAAAAATGCGGTTTCCAGGGGGGGCCCTTGAGCGGATACGTCGCCGGTGCGCGCATCTTGGTGTACAGCCACGACACCTTCGGGCTGGGGCACCTTCGCCGATGCCGCGCCATCGCCCATTCCCTGGTCGAACACGACCCCAACCTGTCGGTTCTGATCATTTCAGGCTCGCCCATTATTGGCAGTTTCGATTTCCGGGCGCGCGTCGATTTCGTTCGCATTCCGGGAGTGATCAAACGCGGCGACGACGAATACGCCTCGCTCAACCTGTCGATCAATATTCAGCAAACGCTCGCCATCCGCTCGTCGATCATTCAACACACCGCCGAACTCTTCGAGCCCGACCTGTTCTTGGTCGACAAGGAACCATTGGGGCTGCGCGGCGAGGTGCGTGACACCTTGACCATGCTTAAGGCCCGGGGCACCCCGCTGATTCTGGGCCTGCGCGACGTCATGGACGAACCTGCGCTGCTGGGCGAGGAATGGGAGCGCAAGAATGCCGTACCGGCCTTGCGCGACCTGTACGACGAGGTATGGGTTTATGGATTGCCGCAGATCTGCGATCCGCTGGAGGGCATTGGCCTGCCGCGTTCGGCTCGACAGAAGGTGACCTATACGGGCTACCTGCCGCGCGCGGTTTCGCCGGTCACGCCGCGCAGCCATCTGCCCGATTATTTCCAGGAACCCTATATCTTGGTCACCACCGGCGGCGGCGGCGACGGCGAGGTGTTGATCGATTGGGTGCTGCGCGCCTATGAGGCCGATAGGGGAATGCCGCATCCTGCGCTGCTCGTGCTCGGCCCCTTCATGCCACCGGAAATTCAGGCCGGCTTCATTGATCGGTCGCGCCGCCTGGCCCGTGTTCAGGCCATTACCTTCGATACCCATATTGAAACGCTGGTGGCCAATGCCGTCGGCGTGGTGGCCATGGGCGGCTACAACACCTTCTGCGAAATCTTGTCATTCGATAAACGCGCGTTGATCGTGCCGCGCACCGTGCCGCGCATGGAACAGTACATCCGGGCCACACGCGCCGCCGATCTCGGCCTGATTCGCGTGCTGATCGACGACGGCGAACGGGACGCCCTGACGATGGCCGCGGCGCTGCGCCGGCTGCCCGAGCAAGCCCCGCCATCGGCGGTCGTGGTGCCCGGACTTCTCGGCGGGCTGAAGAACGTCAACCGCAAGGTCGGCCGGTGGCTGTCGCCATCGCGGCCGGCCCTGGTTTCCGCCGCCGCCCGTCACGCCTAGCGGTGGGCAGGCCGGCAATGGCGCAGCCTCAAGCGGCAGGCGGCGGCCACGGCGTCCCCGACGACGCGACGATCGCCATCGTGCTCAAGGGTTATCCGCGCCTGTCCGAGACGTTCATCGCGCAGGAATTGTCGGGGCTGGAACGCCGGGGCCTACGGCTTCGCCTGGTTTCGCTGCGTCATCCCACCGACAAACAGGTTCATCCCATCCATGGGTCGATCGCGGCGCCGATCGATTACCTGCCGGAATATCTGTATCGGGAGCCGCTTCGCGTCCTGGCCGGCTGGCGTGCCGCCCGCCGGCTGCCCGGTTACAAGACGGCGCGCGCCGCTTGGTTGGCCGATCTCCACCGCGATCCCACCCCCAACCGAATCCGGCGGTTCGGCCAGGCCTTGGTATTGGCCGCGGAGTTGCCGCCCGCGATCGGCCACCTTCACGCACATTTCCTGCACACGCCGGCCTCGGTGGCGCGTTACGCCGCCCTGCTGCGCGGGCTTGGCTTTAGCGTTTCGGCGCATGCCAAGGACATCTGGACGACTCCGGAATGGGAAAAGCGCGAAAAGCTGAATGCGGCGGCATGGGCGGTCGTCTGCACCCGCGCCGGCCGCGATCATCTGGCCGTGCTCGCCGCCACGCCGGGCAAGATCGAGTTGATTTATCATGGCCTCGATCCCGCGCGTTTTCCCCCGCCACCCCCGCGAGCCGCCAGGGACGGCGGCAATGACGATGACCCGGTGACGATCCTGTCGGTTGGCCGCGCCGTGGCGAAGAAGGGTTACGGCGACCTTCTGGACGCCTTGGCGCTCTTGCCGCCGGCCCTGTCCTGGCGCTTCGTGCACATCGGCGGGGGGGCGTTGATTGGCCGCTTGCGACGCCGGGCCAAACGCCTGGGGCTTTCCGATCGCATCCAATGGCGCGGCGCGCTTGCCCACGATGCCGTGCTGGCGGCCTATCGATCCGCCGATCTCTTCGTGTTGGCAAGCCGCGTGGCCAAGGATGGAGATCGCGACGGGCTGCCCAACGTGCTGCTGGAAGCGGCGAGCCAGGGGTTGGGCTGCGTGGCGACCGAAATTTCCGGCATCCCGGAGTTCGTCAGCGACGGCCAAACCGGCGTTCTGGTCAAGCCCGGGGATCCCGGGATGCTCGCCGCGGCGCTTGCCGCCCTGATCGGCGATCCCGCCCGCCGGGAAACCCTGGGCAAGGCCGCGGCTCAGCGCGTACGCGCCGATTTCGCGCTGGACCGCGGGATTGATCGGATCGCCGCCCGAATGGCCGAAAGCGCCGGCCCACCCCGCGCGACCCTGGCCGGCGCGGGCCGCGCGGCGGCCTGAACATCGTCGACGACGCCCGCGCCCGAATTTTCCTCGACCCGCCGTGCGTATCGCCTTTTATGCTCCGCTGAAACCGCCGACCCATCCGGTGCCGTCGGGCGACCGGCGCATGGCGCTTTCGCTGATGGAGGCCATGCGGCAGTCCGGCCATGTCGTTGAGTTGGCCTGCCGATTCCGCAGTTACGACGGCGACGGAAACGCGGCGCGCCAGGCGCGGCTGCGGCGCATCGGCCAGGGTTTGGCCGCCCGACTCCTGAAACGTTACGAGGCGGGCGGGCCGGAGCGACGGCCGCAGCTGTGGTTCACCTACCATCTGTATCACAAGGCGCCGGACTGGCTGGGTCCGACGATCAGCCGCGGTCTCGATATTCCCTACATCGCCGCGGAGGCGTCGTTCGCGGGCAAACAAGAAGGTGGGCGCTGGGCCGCCGGACATCGGGCCGCCGCCACGGCGATCGAGGCCGCCGACACGATCGTCAATTTCAATCCGATCGACGCCGCCGGCGTGCGGCGACTGCATGGCGACGATCGGCGCATGATCGCGCTGCCACCCTTCATCGAAGCCGCGCCGTTTCAAGCGGCGGCATCGCGCCACCGCGACCGTCGCGAAGCCATCGGCAAACGTTTCACTCTTGCCTCCGACTCGCCGCGATTCCTGACCGTGGCCATGATGCGGCCGGGCGACAAACTCGAATCCTTTCGCCTGTTGGGGCTGGCGCTGGGGCAAATGCTCGACCTGCCCTGGCAGCTTCTGGTCATCGGCGAGGGACCGGCGCGCGCCATCGTCGAACAATACCTGTCCGGGCTCGGACCCGACCGCGTCCGTTATGGCGGGGAACAGCCGCAAGAGGCAATGCCGGACATCTATGCCGGCTGCGACCTTTACGTTTGGCCCGCGATCGGCGAGGCCTATGGCATGTCTTTCCTCGAAGCGCAGGCTGCCGGACTGCCCGCGATCGCCGGCGACAGCCACGGCGTCGGCGAGGTCGTTGACGGCAAGGCCGGGGCGTTGGTGCCGGCGGGTGATGTCGATGCCTTCGCCGCCGCCCTGCGGCGGCTGGCGACGGCGCCGCGGGAATGGCCGGAACGGCGCGCGGCGGCGCAAGCCTTCGTCGCCAACCGCCGCAGCCTGGCGGCGGCGCGGGCCGTGTTAGACGCGGCCATGGCGCGAGCGGTCGCGCGACGGCGCCGATGACCGCGCTCGCGCTGATCCGCCATGCGCCGACGACCTGGAATGAAGCCGGTCGCATTCAGGGACGGGAGGACACACCCTTGAGCGAGGCCGGCCGGCAGGAAGCCGCGGCCCGCCGGCTGCCCGCCGATTTCGCCGGCTTCGACGTCTTCGCCAGCCCGCTGAACCGGGCCATGGACACGGCCCGGCTGATGGGCCTCGACCCGCGGCCGGAGCGCAGGTTGATCGAAATGGATTGGGGGCGGTGGTCGGGCCGCACGCTCGCGGAGCTGCGCGCCGACGGCGGCGGCGCAACCGAGGACAACGAGGGCCTCGGCCTGGACTTCACGCCTCCCGAAGGCGAAAGCCCGCGCGATGTGCAGCGACGCCTAATGACCTGGTTCGCCGACATCGCGCGGACCGGGCGGCCCGCCGTCGCCATGACCCACAAGGGTGTCATCCGGGCGGCGCTGGCCCTGGCAACCGGCTGGGACATGACGGGGAAATCCCCGGCCAAACTCGACTGGTCGGCGGCGCAGCTTTTCGATCTCGGCGACAGCGGCCAACCGCGCGTGGCACGCCTCAACCTGCCGCTCCGGCGCCAGACCAGTCGCGGCCGCGTGATGTTCTACGTCCAGCATCTGTTGGGCACCGGGCATCTGCGCCGCGCCGCGGTGATTTCCGGTGCCTTGGTCAAATCGGGGTTCGACGTCGATTTGGTCTCCGGCGGGCTGCCCATTCCCGATGTCGACATCGGCGGCGCCAAATTGTGGCAATTGCCGCCGCTCCGCAGCTATGACGACACCTTCAAGATCCTGATCGACGACAAGGGCGCGGTCGCCGACGATGCCTACAAACAGCTTCGCCGCACGCGGCTGCTCGACATCTTCCACGCGCGCCAGCCCGACGTGTTGATGTTCGAGCTCTTCCCTTTCGGCCGCCGCACGTTGCAGTTCGAATTGCTGCCGCTGCTGGAGGACGCCTATGCGCGCCGCCCGCGACCCTTGATCGTGTCATCGGTACGCGACGTGTTGACTCGCGAAAAGAAGCCGGACCGCGTCACCGCCATGGCCGATATCGCCAGCGCCCGTTTCGATCATGTGCTGGTGCATGGCGACCCGCGTTTGATCGGTTTCGAGGCGAGTTTCGCCGAAGCCGGCCGTATCGCCGACAAGCTGACCTATACCGGCTATGTGGTGGCGCTGGCGATGCCGGGGCCGCCGACCGGCGAGGTCGTGGTTTCCCATGGCGGCGGCGCCATGAGCGCCCATCTGCTGGAAGCGGCGGCGGCGGCCCGCGGCCGCTCGCGGCTCGGCGGCACCTGGCGGCTATTGCTCGGACCCAATCTCGACCGCGACAGCGTGGAAGGGCTGTATCGCAGGGCTGGGGGCGGCATCGTCGTGGAGCCGGCGCGCGCCGATTTCCGGCGGCTGCTCGCCGGGTGCGATGTCTCGATCTCCCAGGGCGGTTATAATACGACCATGGATATGCTGGTGGCGAACACACGATCGGTCATCGTGCCTTTCGAGGGCCGCGACGAAACCGAGCAGATCGTGCGCACGGAAAAGCTCGCGGCCATGGGCCTCACGCTTCTGCTGCGCGAACGCGATTTGACGCCGGAATCCTTGGCCCGCGCCGCGGACGCGGCGGCCGACATGAAACGCCCGGACGCCACGCTCGACCTGGAGGGCGCGCCCGCGACTGCTCGCCTCCTCGGCGAATGGCTCGGCCGGCGTTAACGCCGCGATGAGCGACTGGGCCGACTTGACCGAAGAACTCGGCCTGTGGACCCAAAGCGGCCAGGTCCCCACTTTCTGGTGGCGCGATGACGATGTCGCCGCGCACACGCCGGCGCTGGATCGGCTGTTGGACCTGCGCGCGCGCCTGAATCTGCCCCTGTCGCTGGCGACCGTCCCCGGCAAGGCGGAACCCGGCTTGGTCAAGCGTCTGAGCCGCGAGGCCGGCGTCGCCGTCGTGCAACATGGCTGGATGCACACGAACCACGCCCCGGCCGGCGAGAACAAGGCCGAACTCGGTGCGCACCGCACCTTGGCGGCCGTCCTTGCCGACATTGCCCAAGGCCGGCGACAGATGGATCGGCTGTTCGGCGAGGCTTGGCTTCCGATCCTGGTGCCACCCTATAACCGCATTGTGCCGGCCGTGGTGCGAGCCTTGCCCGGGCTGGGTTTCGTGGGATTGTCGACGCACCAGCCGCGCCCGGCGCGCGAGGTGATGGCGGGCATGATCCAGGTCAACACACATATCGATATCGTCGATTGGCGCGGCACACGAGGCTTCGTCGGCGAGGCCGCGGCGATCGAACGCGCCGTCGGTCACCTTCGCGGCCGCCGCGCCGCCGGCGCCGACGCCGCCGAGCCGACCGGCCTTCTGACCCACCATCTTGTCCATGATGAAGCATGTTGGCGTTTTATCGCCGATTTCGCGGGCCGCACGACCTCCCATCCCGGCGCCCGCTGGCTGTCGGCGGCGGAAGCTTTCGCGCCGGCGCCCGCCGCAACCGGACGCCAGCCGCCGTGACCCTCGGCAGCGGCATCAGCGTCCACCGTTATCCACGCCGGGCTTTGACCGGCGACTATGTTCGCGCCGGGGTTGGGGTGGTTCTGACCGGCGGGCCGCTGCTGTTGGCGCCAACCGCGCCGGTGGCATCGGCGGTGCTCGGCGTTCTCGTCTTGGTCTTCGCCGGATTTGGCGCCATTACGGCAATGCGGCAGGTCAGCAGCGTGCGCCTTTCCGATGAAGAAATCTCGCATTGGGGTTTGAATCGCGTTAGGCTCGACTGGCGAAATATAGAAAGCGTTAAGCTTCGCTACTTCTCGACCAGGCACGACCACTCGGGGGGGTGGATGCAGTTGCGCTTGTCAGCCGGGGGGCGCAGCTTGACGCTCGAATCGAACATCGACGGGTTCCTCGAAATCGCCACCCGGGCCGCGGCCGCGGCGGACGCCAGCCGCTTGCGGTTGAGCCGCGCGACGATCGGCAATTTCGCGGCGCTCGGCGTCGTTTGCCGTGCCGGCGACTCGCAGGGGAATTGAGAGAACGCCCGGCGATGGACCTTCTTACCGTCAACGATCTCAGGATCGATTTTCAGGTCCATGACAGCGTCATCCGGGCCGTTGACGGCGTTTCCTTTCGCGTACGTCCGGGAACCACCGTGGCGCTGGTCGGCGAATCCGGCTCCGGGAAATCGGTCGTGTCGCAGGCCATCATGGGCATCCTGCCGGCCAACGGCCGCATCGCCGGGGGCGAAATCCTGTTCCGCGATCCCGATCGCGACCTGGGCGGTCGCCGCCGGCAAGAGATCTGCGACATCGCCACGCTTAATCCCGATGGCCGCGCCTTCCGCAACATCCGCGGCGGCCGTATTTCGATCATTTTCCAGGAGCCGATGACCTCGCTGTCGCCGCTGCACACCATCGGCGACCAAATCGGCGAAGCGCTCCACCTGCATCGCAGCGTCGGCGCCGCCGAAGGCCGCGAAAAAGTCATGGAGATGTTGGGGTTGGTGGGTTTCGAGAATCCCGCCAAGGCGCTCCGCACCTATCCATTCGAGCTGTCGGGCGGGCTGCGTCAGCGCGCCATGATCGCGATGGCCCTGGTTTGCCGGCCGGCCTTGTTGATCGCCGACGAGCCGACCACCGCCCTGGACGTCACCATTCAGGCCCAAATCCTGAAGCTGTTGAACGATCTGCAAGCGGAATTGCAGATGGCGGTCCTGATCATCACCCACGATCTGGGGGTGGTGGCCAATGTCGCCGAGGAAGTCGTGGTGCTGCATCGCGGCAAGGTCATGGAGCGCGGCACCGTCGAGGACATCTTCCGCGCCGCCGCCCATCCCTATCTGAAGGCCCTGCTGCGCGCCGTGCCCCGGTTCAACATGAAGGCGGGCGAACGTCTGGTGCCGCTGCGCGAGATCACCCATGAGGCCAGCCCGCTCTTGCAGGCGAAGGAACCGTGGCCGAAGGGCGCCGATGACGCCGGCCCGCTGCTCGAGGTGCGCGGGCTGACCAAACGCTTCCGCCTGCGCAAATCCGCGTTCAAGTTGGCGCCCGCGGTCGATGTGGCGGCGGTCGGCGATGTCAGCTTCGACATCGCCCGCGGCGAATGTTTCGGGCTGGTCGGCGAAAGCGGCTGCGGCAAGACGACGTTGTCGAAGATGATCATGCGGGCGTTGACGCCGGATGCCGGGACCATTCGCTTCAACGATCGCGGCCGCATGGTTGACGTGCTGGCGTTGGCCGGAAACGACCTCCTGCGGTTTCGGCCGCGGGTTCAATTCATCTTCCAGGACCCGTTCGGATCGCTCAACCCGCGGATGACGGTTTTCGACATCATCACCGAACCGCTGGTGATTCACGGCATCGGGGATGCCTCTTCGCGGGCCGAGATGGCGCGCGAATTGATGCGTCTCGTTGGCCTCGATGCGCGCCACCTCAACCGTTATCCGCACAGCTTTTCCGGCGGGCAGCGCCAGCGCATCGGCATCGCGCGCGCGCTGGCGCTGAAGCCCGACCTTTTGATTTGCGACGAGCCGGTCTCCGCCCTCGACGTGTCAATCCAGGCCCAAATCCTCAACCTGCTGAAAGACCTGCAGAGCGAGCTGGGACTGACCTATCTGTTCGTTTCGCACAATCTGGCGGTGGTCGATTACGTCGCGCACCGGATCGCGGTGATGTGCAGCGGCCGGATTGTCGAGATCGCGCCGCGCGCGGACCTGTTTCGCAGCCCGGTTCACCCCTATACCAAAGCCTTGTTGTCGGCGGTCCCCAAACCCGACTTAGATAACCGATTGGATTTGGGAGCCCTGTTGGAAGGCCGTGCGTCAAGACCCGGGGCGTGGCCGTGGCCGTTCACCGCCAACGGCAAGATCGAACCGGGTTTGATCGAGATCGACGCCGGCCATTACGTACGCGCTGACACAGATTGGGACCGAAAGGAACTCGTCGCATGACCGGCCCGCTTGCATCGCGCAGCCTCGCTGCGGTTCTTTTCTTCGCCGGCGCCCTCGCCGGGGGGGCGCCCGCGCGAGCCGTCGAGCTGATCGAGACACCCGGCCTGTACGACCTGGTCGCCGCCGGCAAATTGCCGGGGGTGGCCAAACGTGCGCCGGCGGAGCCGGGGATCGTCGATGTCGCGGGGACGCCGCGTTCGGGCGGCGAATTGCGCGTGCTGATGGGCCGGGCCCAGGACGTGCGCATGATGGTCGTGTATGGCTACTCGCGTTTGGTCGGCTACACGCCCGATTTCAAGATTTTGCCCGACATCGCCGTACGTCTGGACATCGAGGGCAACCGCGTCTTTACGTTCAAGCTGCGCGCCGGCCATCGCTGGTCGGACGGTCATCCCTTCACAGCCGAGGATTTTCGTTATTTCTGGGAAGACGTCGCGCTCAACCGAAACCTCTCGCCCGCCGGGCCGCCGAGCCAGCTGATGGTCCGCGGCAAGGCGCCGAAATTCACCGTGATCGACGAGACGACGGTGCGTTTTTCGTGGGAAGAACCCAATTCGGAATTTGTCGCGGCGCTGGCTGGCGCGGCCCCGCTTTATATTTATCGCCCGGCCCATTACCTGAAGCAGTTTCACGAGAAATACGCGGACAAGGACAAGCTGGCCGAAGTCGTCAAAGCGCGCGGCGTGCGCAATTGGGCCACTCTCCACAACCGCGTGGACAACCAATACCGCAACGACAACCCCGACCTGCCGACGCTCGATCCTTGGGTGTTGTCGACCAGGCCGCCGGCCGACCGTTTCGTCTTCGAGCGCAATCCCTATTACCACCGCGTCGACCGCGCCGGCCGGCAGCTACCCTATCTCGACCGCGTCGTCATGAACGTCGCCGATCCGAAGCTGATTCCGGCCAAGACCGGGGCCGGCGAAGCCGATTTGCAGGCCCGTTATGTCAGCTTCAACAACTACACCTTCCTCAAGCAGGCGGCCAACCGCAACAATTACCAAGTCCATTTGTGGCGAACGGCGCGCGGCGCGCATCTGGCGCTGTACCCCAATCTCAACGTCAACGACCCGGTATGGCGTAAACTGATGCGCGATGAACGTTTCCGCCGCGCCCTGTCGCTGGCCATCGACCGCCACGAAATCAACCAAGTCATCTATTTCGGGCTGGCCCTCGAAGGCGGCAATACCGTGCTGCCGGATAGCCCCCTCTCCAAGCCGCATTACCGCAGCTCTTGGGCGACGCTGGACATCAAGCGGGCCAACGCGCTGCTCGATGAAATCGGCCTGACCAAACGCAACGCCAAGGGCATCCGCCTGCTTCCCGATGGGCGGCCGCTCGAAATCATCGTGGAGACCTCCGGTGAGGAGGTCGAGCAGACCGACGCGCTCGAGCTCATCCACGATTCCTGGATGAAGGCGGGCGTGAAATTGTATTCCAAACCGTCGCAGCGCGAGGTTCTCCGTAACCGTGTTTTCGCGGGCGAGGCCGTGATGTCGATCTGGTACGGTTTCGAAAACGGCGTGCCCACCGCCGATATGAGCCCGATGGCGCTGGCGCCGACCGCCCAGGACAGCCTGCAATGGCCGAAGTGGGGGCAGTATTACGACTCCGCCGGCAAGGGCGGCGAGCCCGTCGATATGCCCCTGGCCAAGGAACTGCTCACCCTCGCCGACGATTGGCGCAAGGCCCCAAGCACAGAGGGGCGGGAGAAAATCTGGCATCGGATGCTTTCAATCCACGCCGATCAGGTGTTCTCGATCGGGCTGGTGGGCGGCGTCCTGCAGCCGGTGATCGTCAACAACCGCCTGCGCGGGGTCCCGGAAAAGGGCATCTTCAACTTCGAGCCCGGCGCCTTCTTCGGCATCTACCACCCCGACACCTTCTGGTGGGCGGCTCCGAACGAGACCGCCGAAGCCGTGAAGAAGTGACCGGCGCAACCTTGACCGCGCGACGCACCCCGGAAGTCCCATGACGTTCGCCCCACCCAACCGCCTTTCCTGAACCGATACAGAGCGTCGCGTCCCGTGCTGGTCTATTCCATCCACCGCCTGCTGATCATGATTCCGACGTTGCTCGCGATCAGCGTCATCGTCTTCATCATCATCCAATTGCCGCCGGGCGATTATCTCAGCACCTATATCGCCGAGTTGCAGTCTCAGGGAGAGGCGGTCAACGCCGATAAGATCGCTTTTTTGCGCGAGCAATACGGCCTCGACCGGCCACTGATCGAACAATATTTCCGCTGGGTCTTCGGCCTGCTCCAGGGCGATCTCGGTTATTCCTTCGAGTTCAACCTGCCGGTGAACCAGGTGATCGGCGACCGCATGCTGCTCACCTTCGTGGTGTCCTTCGCGACGGTGCTGTTCACCTATATCGTCGCCTTTCCGATCGGCGCCTATTCGGCGACGCATCAATATAGCTGGGGCGATTACGGCCTGACCTTCCTTGGCTTCCTCGGCCTGGCCACGCCAAGCTTCCTGTTGGCGCTGGTCCTGCTGTATTTCGCCAATGTCATGTTCGGCACCTCCATCGGCGGCTTGATGGACCCGGAATTGATCGACCAGCCCTGGGGGTGGGAGAAAATTCTATCGGTGCTGGAGCATCTGTGGGTGCCGGTCATCGTCATCGGCACCTCGGGGACGGCGGGCATGGCGCGAAGGCTGCGCGCCAATCTCTTGGACGAACTTCAGAAGCAATACGTGGTGACCGGGCGGGCCAAGGGCCTGCCGCCGGGGCGCCTTTTGCTCAAATACCCGATGCGCATGGCGCTCAATCCCTTCATCGCCGATATCGGGACGTTGCTCCCGGCGATGTTGTCGGGCGCGGCGATCGTGTCGGTTGTCCTGTCGCTGCCCACTAACGGCCCCATGCTGTTGTCGGCCTTGCGTAGCCAGGACATGTATCTGGCCGGTTCCTTTCTGATGATCGAGGCGTGCCTGATCGTGGTCGGCGTGTTCGTATCGGACATGGCGCTGGCCGTACTCGATCCGCGCATCCGCTTCCACGGCGGGCAGTCCCGATGAATCGGCCCAAGCCGCCAGCCGCGCCCGGGCTTGCCCATTACGTTTCGCCGGCGCCCTTCGACGCCGGCGCGAGTGAGGCCATGTCGGCCGAACTCGAACATTATTACCTGGCGTCGCAGTGGCGGATGATGTGGTGGAAGTTCCGCCGGCATCGGCTGGCGGTGATCTCCGGCGCCATCCTCGCCCTGCTCTATGGTTCGGTTCTCATCAGCGAATTTCTCGCGCCCTACGAGCTGCACACGCGCAACACCGATTTCATCTATGCGCCGCCGCAACCGATCCATTTCTTCCACGAGGGGCGATTCGTCGGTCCCTTCGTCTATGGGTATAACTACAACCTCAACCTCGAAAATCTCCGCCGCGAATACACCGAGGATACGACGCGGGTTCAGCCGATCGGCTTTTTCTGCGCCGGCGATTCCTATGAATTCTGGGGCCTGATTCCGGGAAACCTTCACCTGATGTGCCCGGCGCCGGGCGGGACGCTTTTCCTCATGGGGACCGATCGCCTGGGGCGCGATCTCATGTCGCGCATGTCTTATGGCGCGCGCATTTCGCTGACCATCGGAATCGTGGGCATCACAATCAGCTTCCTCCTGGGCATCGTGCTGGGCGGGCTCGCCGGCTATTACGGCGGCTGGGTGGATCATGCCGTGCAGCGGACGATCGAAATCATCCGGTCATTCCCCGAATTGCCGCTGTGGATGGCGCTGTCGGCCGCGCTTCCGGTGAGCTGGAGCCCGATTCTGATCTATTTCGGCATCACGCTGATCCTGGGGCTGATCGACTGGACCGGGCTGGCGCGCGCCGTGCGCTCGAAATTGCTGGCCCTGCGCGAGGAAGATTTCGCCACGGCCGCGGTTCTGATGGGAGCATCGCCGCGGCGTGTCATCGGCCGGCACCTCTTGCCCAGCTTCATGAGCCACCTGATCGCTTCAGCCACGCTGTCGATTCCCGCGATGATCCTGGGCGAAACGGCGTTATCCTTTCTCGGCCTCGGCCTGCGGCCGCCGGTGACGAGTTGGGGTGTACTGCTGACCGAGGCGCAAAACATCAACGTCGTGGCGCTTTATCCTTGGTTGCTTTTGCCTTGTGCGCCGGTGATCGTAGCCGTTCTTGCGTTCAACTTTTTTGGAGATGGCTTGCGCGACGCCGCCGATCCGTACAAATAGAACCCATGCCGGCGCCGTCGCGTGGGGGAAGCGACAGATTTTTCGAGGGGCAGACCGCACATGATCCGACTCGGCGGCAGGGGAGCACGTTTGGCGCTTTTGGCGCTGACCGCCCTGCTGGCTGTGCAGTCCGCGGCTTGGGCTCAGCGAAAGCGGCCGATTCTGGCGGCGCTGCCCTTCATGCTGGAGGTTCTCGACCCGACCCGCGGCACCGCGGGCTGGCAGTTGGTTACCCATGGCATCGCCGAAACCCTGTTCGTCATCGACGATGCCGGCAATATTACCCCCGGGCTCGCGGAATCGGCGCGACCCGACGGCGCCTCCTGGATCGTCCGCCTCGGAGCGGGCCGCAAATTCTCGGACGGGACCGCGGTTGATGCCAATGCCGTCGGCGAGGCCTTGTTGCGCACGGCCCGCGCCAACCCGCTCGCGGTTTTCGCGACCGGGGCGCTGCGCGTGGAGACGCTCGATCCACTGACGCTGCGGGTGACGCCGACGCGGCCGGTCAACAGGATCGAAACCGTGCTCGCGGCGTTTCCGGCGGTCATCTACAAAAACGACGCACGCGGGCGACCGATTTTCACCGGCCCCTATCTCGTCGGCGATTTCCGCGCCAATTTAGTGTTGCGGCTCGACCCCAACCCTCATTACCCGTCGAACCAGCCGCGAGCGCCGCTTCTGATCCGCCGCATGCCGGATGCGAACGCGCGGGCGATGGCCCTGGAAAGCGGCGAAGTCGATCTCGCCGGCGGCCTGTCCAACGAGAGTTTGGAGCGGCTCTCGAAGCTCCCCGATATCGAAATCCGCTCGGCGGCCACCGGCTATCAATACATGATCGTCGCCAACCTGTTGCGCCTGCCCTTGGCGATCCCCAATGTTCGCAAGGCCATCGATCTGGCGATCGATCGCGCGGCCCTGGTCAAGGCGCTTGGCCATGGTGAGCCGGCGACCGGGTTGTTTCCGGCGAATTTCCACATCGGCGATGGCAAAGTCCGGCCCTTCGACGCCAGCCGCGCAAACCGGCTGCTGGATCAGGCCGGATTGCGGCGCGACGAAAGCGGCTTCCGCCTCTACAATAACAAACGGGTCGCGATCGAACTTCTGGCCTATCCGCAGCGTCCGGATTTCCTGGTCATCGCCCCTCTGATCAAAGCTCAATTGGCGGCGATCGGCTTCGACATCAAAATCCGGATCGCGGAGAATGTCGCGCAGCTGTTGCAGACTGGCGATTTCGAGCTGGCATTGTGGGCGATGCATCCGGCCCCCGCCGGTGACGCCGGCTACGTCTTCAGCCAACATCTGCGCGACGGCGGACCGCGCAATTACGGCCGCTATGAATCGCGGCGGCTCGAGGCGATCCTGGAGGATTTGGCGAAAACGCAGGGGCCGGAAGCGCGGGCGGCGCTCTTGGCCCGTGCGCAGGCCGTGATCCTCGAGGATGCCCCGATGATGTTCTTGATGACGCCGCAGATTCGCGTGGGTATTTCACGGCGCGCGGTGCTGGAGGGCGTTCTGACCACGGATGCCTTTGTCTTGCGCGCGGACATCGGCGTCGGACCTTAGGAGGACATTGACGTGTTCGGTCATTGGTTCAGGCAAATAATCCATGGCAGCCTGGCCGCGTTGGCCATCCTGGCCTGGGCGCCCGCGCTTTCGGCGCAGACCGCCAACGCCGGCGCCCTTGTCGTTTCCGACCCTTGGGCGCGGGCATCGACCGGAGCCACGGGTGCCGCCTACGTGACGATCGCCAATGGCGGCGCGGCGGCCGATCGCCTGATCGGGGCCGCTTCGCCGGCCTCCCGCGCGGTGGAGATACACAATTCCACTGTCGAGGGCGGGGTCATGAGGATGAACCGCGTCCAAGCCATCGAGATCAAGCCCGGCGAAAAAGCCGTGCTCCAGCCCAGTGGCCTGCACCTGATGCTCACCGGCCTGGCGGCGCCGCTGAAGGACGGCGACAGCCTCCCGCTGACGCTCACCTTCGAGAAGGCGGGGGAAATCGAACTGCGCGTCGCCATCGGCAAGGCCGGCGCCATGGGTCCGGCGACCGCGCCGGCTAGGTAGCCGGGTGGGTCGGCGAGACAACCTTTCGCAGCCATAGGCTGGTCTCCGAGGCGCCCACCCGTAGGGGCAGCGTGCCGACTGTCGACGCCGCGATTTCCGCACCCAGAAACGCCGCCATGTAGTGGCTGGCGGCCACCACCTCGTAAGCGGGCGACAGCACTAACATGGCCACCGCGTTCTGTTCGTTGTAGCCGCGCCACTGCCAGTCGTCGGGGTAGGCGTTGGGCAGAAAAATGTCGTGAAAATGCACGAGAACGCCGGCGGGAAGCATCGGCAGCACGATGTTGAGGAGGAAATCGACATCGGTTCCGGGCATTAACACGTGACTCGAATCGATGAAGACGAAATCGCCGGCCGCAAGGGCGGCGAAAGGCTCGACGCCAAGCGTTTGCACCGGCACGTGCCGGTGTTCGATCTTGAGCCCTTCCAGTTGGGCGCGCGGGGCGGGATCGATCGCCGTCAGCCGGGTCGAAAGGCCCTGGTCGCGAATCGCGCGCGCCATGAAGCGGGTGGAATGTCCGGAGCCGATTTCAACAATCCGGCGCGGCATGAATTCGCGAACAAAGCTATAAGCGAGCGCGGCGTCGAGGCGCGGGAACCAGTCCTGATCGAAACGAGCCGGCCTGGCAGCGGGGTCGGGCAGGCCTTCGGCGATCGCCACCAGGGCGGCGGCGTGGCGGTCGATGACGGCAAGCGCGTCGCGGAAGGAAGTTTCGCGACCGCGCAACGCCGCCTCGATATTGGGGTAGCTGAGTGGCGACACGTCGCCCGCGCCGCGCAGCGGGATGTAGAACCCGCGCGCCGCAAACCCCAGCACCGTGGAAAGGCCGCCGATACACCGGCGCAGCCGCGTGCCCAGCGGAAGATGCTGCGTCCGCAGCCCTCTCGCGGCCACGGTGCGGCGCCTAGATCCGGAGGATCAGGCCCTCACGCGCGACGAGTGTCCCTGGACGGGTCAGCGAGGCCTGCGCCGAAATCCGATCCATGAATTCGTCGTCATGCGCGGGGTCGTGATGAAAGATGATCAAGGTTCCGACTCCGGCCAGATCGGCCAAACGCGCGCCTTCCTGCCAGGTGGAATGCCCCCATCCCACATGTTTGGGAAATTCCTCGTCGGTGTAGGTGCAGTCATAAACGAAGAGATCGGCGCCCTTGATCAAGCCCAGGACATTGTCATCGGTCTTGCCGACGGAATGTTCGGTGTCGGTCACATAACAAATTGCCCGCCCCTCATATTCGACGCGATAGCCGGTCGCGCGGTTGGGGTGATTGAGGGGCGCGGTGCGAACCGTCACGCCCGGGCGGGGTTCAAGCGTAATGCCGCCGGCGAAATCGTTGAATTCGATGGTGGCGCGCATGACGTCCAGCGAGACCGGGAAAAGCGGCGCGGCCATGCTGGCCGCCAACACGTCCTTCAACCGAAGTTTGGGCAGCAGATGCCCGGCATACATACGAAATCGGTTTTGCGGATTGTAAACCGAGCTGAAGAAAGGAAGGCCGCAGACATGGTCAAAATGGGTGTGGGTGAAAAATACGTCGGCATCCACCGGGCCGCGATTCAACAATGACTTGCCGAACGGCCGCAAGCCGGTGCCGCCGTCGAAAATAAGCAGTTGCGAACCGCAACGGATTTCAAGGCAAGACGTGTTACCGCCGTACCGTACCGTGTCGATCCCGGGACAGGCGATGCTTCCGCGCACGCCCCAGAAACGCAACATGAAATCGCCTGGCTCTGCCAAGAATGTCGCCTCCGCCCGCACCGCAGTAACTAGCCTCGTTTCAATGTATCCCGCAAGTAACGACGATCACAGCGATTTTCGTTTTCTGGAAATTGAGCGGTGGACGCTCGAGAATCTATATCAAGGAACCAATCGGTAACCGCCAGCATCGGTGACCAGGATATCGGCCTTCGCCGGGTCGCGCTCTATCTTCTGGCGCAGCCGGTAGACGTGGGTCTCCAGGGTATGGGTGTTGACCCCGGCGTTGTAACCCCAGACCTCGTTCAGCAGGACATCGCGGCTGACGACCCGGCCCTCGGCGCGAAATAGATAACGCAGGATCGCGGCTTCCTTTTCGGTCAGCCGGACCTTGCGGCCGTTCGTCTTGTGCAACAGGAGCTTGGCCGCCGGGCGGAAACTATAGGGCCCGATCATGAAGACCGCGTCTTCGCTGTGTTCGTGCTGGCGCAGTTGCGAACGCAGCCGGGCGAGCAACACGCCCAGGCGGAAGGGTTTGGCGATGTAGTCGTTGGCACCCGATTCCAGGCCGAGGATGGTGTCGGCGTCGCTGCCAGCGGCGGCGAGCATGATAATCGGCGCCTTGACGCCGGCGCGGCGCATCAAGCGGCAGACTTCGCACCCATCGATGTCGGGAAGCCCGATGTCGAGGAGGATGGCATCGAAATGATCCTGCTTCGCCATCTCCACGCCCTGGGCGCCGCAATCGGCCTGGACGGTGGCGAATTCCTCGTGAAGCTGGAGTTGCTCGGCAAGCGATTCGCGCAGCATCGAATCGTCGTCGACCAGCAATATCTTTCGGCTCGACATGCGTCCGGTCGGATTTGGAATCGGCATCCCCTATATCGGACCGGATAGTACGACCGGCGCGGGCGCGTCACAATGTTCCTGGAAATGGGCACCGAGCCGACGCAACCGAAGCCCCGATCGCGGTCGTGGCGATTGTCTGGCGTATTTGGTACAGGCTACACCCATGCCCTACCCGCGCCTCCTATTGATCGCCCTGGTCGCGGCGCCCGCCTTGACCGGGGTCGTTTCCCCGGCCCGTGCCGCCGAGGACGCAGACTATCGGGTTTGCATGGACCTGGCGCGGCGCGATGCGCGGGCCGGGCTGGAGGCGGCTTTGTCCATGGGCGGCAGCGTCCCCGCCCTCCATTGCCGCGCCGTCGCCCTGCTGGAGATGGGCCGGGCGGAGGAGGCCGCGATCCTGCTCGAGCGCCTTGCCCAAACGCGGCAGCAACCGCCCGCCCTCCAAGCCGAACTTCTCGCCCAGGCCGGGCACGCATGGTTGAGCGCGGGCGCGGCGGCGGCGGCGCGCGCCGCGCTGTCCGCGGCCATCGGGATCAACCCGAACGACCCGGAGCTGTTCATCGACCGCGGCCAGGCGTTTATTGAGATGGGTGACGATTGGGCGGCCGTCGACGATTTCGACCGAGCGCTCGAACTCGATCCGCGCCGGCTCGATGCGCTCCTGTTGCGGGCGGGCGCCTACTATCGACTCGACGCCCTCGATCTGGCGATGGAGGACGCCAATCGCGCCGTGGCGCTGGCGCCGGTAAACACCGACGCCCGCATCGAACGCAGCGCCATTCGGGAAAAAAAGCCGATCGCGCCGGGGCGCGGGAGGATTTGCTGACGGTGCTCAGGCTGGCGCCGGACTCGCCCGCCGCAATCATCGCGCGAGCGGCGTTGGAGCGGCTGGACGTGCGGCCGCCCGCGGCGGCCCCACCGCGATGAAAAAAAAGCATGGGCGCGGGGGGCGCCCATGCTTTCCACGGCCGAGTTGGCCTCCCCCGCGAGCGGGAGGGTCTCGCGGGGGAAGCGTCCTCGGTGGATTAATGGGCGGCTGGTGCCTTCGCCGCGGCCGCCGGCGGGGCTACGCCGCCGACCAACTCGACATTGCCATCGAGCCCGATGATGCCGGTTTCAACAATGAGCGACGGCTGGCGTTTGGCGACCATCGCGCGGAATTCGGGCAGAAACTTCTTGTGGGTCACACTTTCGATCTCCGGGCCGGCCACCGCCGCTTCACCCCAGGCGCCCCGCACCGCGCCGCAATCGCGATGCGACAAAGCGATGACTTTCTTGATGTGATGCAATTGCACCGACGTGGTGAGATTGTCCCAGAAGGCCTTGTGCCAATCGGCGAATTGTTTGGTCGCGAGCGAAGCCGGGCCGCCGGCGATGACGAACTGGCTGTATTGGCCCTTGAGGCCGCGCTCGTTCATGTAGTCGTGGTGAAGCTGCACGAACCGTGGATCGATGCAGGTCAGCAACATCGCCTCGTAATTCCCGGTCGCCGCGAACCCGGTGAAGGGCATCATGCCCATGACGCCGGCTATGCCCGCGCCCGCGCCCAGCGCAAAGAGCCGACGGCGCGAGACGGTTTCATTCGCCGCCGCGCGGACCATCTGCGTGCAACCGCAGTTTTCGTGATGGATGTGTGCCTGGGTGTGGGTGGATGTCGTCGGCATGGGAAGCCCCTTTTTGTTTTGCCACTGAAGAATCGGTCTCGTGGGCCATTCTTCCCATTGCAGGGGCGGCCGTCTGTCATACGGAAGGTGGAGGCGGCGGCCGGCGCGGCCCCCGTCCTGGCATAACCAGGTTTACGGGTTTTCAGCGGGCGCGGCCTGACCGAAATTGCTGAATCGAACCGTGGGCGGGCCGGGGTTCCGGCACCTACCTTTTAGCGTTTGGTCTCGCCTTGGACCGGGGTGTTCGGGTTGTTGCCATAACCCATCCAGGACGAATAGTAGACCTTCACATTCGTGAAGCCGAGATCGCGCAGCACGATGGCGGTTTCGGAGGCGCGCACGCTGCTCTGGCAATAAACGATGGTCTCCTTGTTGCGATCGAGCTTCGCATAAAGCAATTCAAGCGCGGCCCGCGGCTTGAGCGCGCCGTCGGCGCGGTCGCCGACCAGATTCATTTCATAGGGAATGTTGATCGCCCCCGGAACATGGCCGCCGCGGCTGGCGCGGATTTCCTTGCCCGTATATTCCTCGATCGACCGTGCATCGAGGATTTGCACGCCGGGTTTGCCGATATTGTCCACCATGTCCTTGGTCATGATAACGATTCCAGGCGTGAACGCGGATTTCAGAACCACCGGGGGCAATTTCGTGGGTTCGGTGGCGACCGGCTTGCCGGCGGCGGTCCAATCCTGCCAACCGCCGTGGTAGACGCGGACATTCTTCGCCCCCAGCACCTCGAGATTGACCTTGGCGAAATAACCGCCGGTCCCGGCGCGTGGGCCATAGAGCACGATTTCCTTGCCGGGATCGATGCCGGCATCGCCCAGAATTTTCACCAGACGGTCGAGCGCGATATTTTCATTGTCCGAACCGCGCAGGGCGAGCACCTGGCCGACGCTGACGGCGCCGGGGATGTGGCCGGCGCGGTATTCGGGCTCGCCGCGCGTGTCCCAAAGGATGGCACCGCGCTTGATCGCGGCTTCGACAAAGGCGGTGTCCACGATGCCGCCATCGGCGCCGAAATTCTTGGCCTCGGCGGCGAGGACCGGGCCGCCGGCGGCGAGCCACGCGGACAAAACCGCGGCGAACAAGCGCGAGGTTTTCATGGACGCCTTCCTTTCGCTGTTGCCGGGCGAATTCTAGATCAGAAATCCAGATCGGCGTAATGCTTCGGCGGCGGTATGCCCGGAATGTGATCGGCCAGCAGGGGCCGGAAGCTGGGCCGGGATTTCAGCCGCGCATACCATTCCTTCGCCCCTGGATGGCGGTCCCAGGGTACGTCGCCGAGATAGTCCAACGACGAAAGATGGGCTGCGGCGGCGATGTCGGCCAGCGACAATTCATCTCCGGCGAGATATTTGCGCCGCTCCGCCAGCCACCCGATGTAGTCCAGATGGGTGTGGAGATTGGCGCTGCCGGCGCGGATCGCGGCGGAATTCGGCTCGCCCAGCCGGAGAAACCGCTTCATGATCTTTTCGTCGAGCAGGTTCTGCGTGACCTCGCGCGCGAATTTCATGTCGAACCAGGCGACCAGACGGCGGGTTTCGGCGCGTTCCTGTGGCGTGATCCCAAGCAGGGACCGTTCGGGATAGGCCTCTTCAAGAAATTCCGAGATGGCCGAGCCGTCGGCCACCACATCGCCGCCGGGTTCGACCAGGACGGGCACCTCACAAGCCGGGTTGAGCGCGAGGAAGGCCGGGCGGCGTTCCCAAACCGGCTCGATCTTCAATTCGAAATCGAGGTTTTTTTCCTTGAGCAGGATGCGCACCTTGCGCGAGGGCGGCGACAGCGCGAGGTGATAGAGCAACCGGGCGCGGGAACGGGCTTCGGCGCCCGCCTCGGCCATGTCGGCGCCGGGCTGCGTGGTCTGGGTCAAATGCCGGCGCGGGCAAGTCGCGCGGCGCGGACGTTCATGATGCCGCCGAACAGGCGCGCCAGACAAATACCCAGCAATCCGTGGGGCGCGAGCCCAACCGCCTTCAGCAACATGGCCACCGCGCGTTCGATATGGCGCGGCCGGTACAGGGCATAGGCGCGGCGGGCATAGGCCCGCGTGTACAGCCGGCGGCGATAGGGACCGTCGCTGGCATTGGCGGCATAATAGGCATAGGCCAATTCATCATCCTCGGATTCCAAAAGGCGGCCGAACCCGATGCGCAGGCGGCGCCACAGCCCCAGCCTTTCCACCGCGAGATAACGTTTCATGTGGGTATAGAACAGCTTGTAATGCCGGTGTTCGTCGGCGGCGATCTTGCGGCAGATCGCCTTGAGGACGGGTTCGTCGGTGGCGTCGCCGAGTGCTGTGTAATAGGAGCTGGTCCCGGTTTCGACGACGCAGCGCGCGATCAGCTCCCCGGCGCGCGAACCGCGGATCGATTGGGTCGCGTCGATGGCAGGGCGGAACCCGGCGACGAAACGCTGGAAGGCCTTTTCCGGGTCGAAGCCGGCATCGGCCAATTGCGCCCAGCGCGCCAGCGCCAGCCCATGCTGTACCTCCTCGCCCGCCCATTCCCGCGCCGCGGCCTGAAATTCGGGATCGTCATGGAAGACATTGCACAGATAGGTTTCGTAATCGGCGCCATTGCGCTCGACCACACTCGCCGCCTTGACGATGGCTAGAATATCGGGTTCCACCTTGGCCGCGTCGAAACGCCGCCAAGGAATGTCGTCAAGCGTCCAATGACCCATCGCCTGTTTCGTCCGTGCCGAGTCTCGACGCGACAGAATCCGATAAGGATAATATCGCGTTAGCCGGCCAAAGGCGCAAGGTTTCCAATTGTGGGGGCCGCCCGTCGGGCGAAGCCCGACTGGCTCCGGAGTCCGCCGGCTTCGCCGGCAGGGCACCCACGCCCCCGACAGTCGCCAGGGGAACCGAGCGGAACGCCGGATGGACGCCCCGTCGAAGGGGCTTGCCTGTAAAGCATCCTACTTTACAAGAAATAATTCATTTTGCTATAGGACATCATGTGGTCGGTGACCTACACGGCCGAGGCGCTCAAGACACTAAGCGCGATGGATCGCACAATCGCCAGGCGCATCCGGGCGAAAATCCTCGGGCTGGCGCGCGATCCGACGGCGCGCAACAACAACGTCAAGAAGCCGATCGGCGTTGAGGGCTATCGGCTGCGGGTCGGCGACTGGCGCGCGGTTTACACGCTGCAACACCGGGTCTTGACCGTCGTCGTGGTCAGGATCGGGCATCGAAGCGAGGTCTATGAATGAGTCGGCAGATCATTACCAGGGACGGCAAGCCGGCCTATGTCGTCATCCCCATCGAGGAATGGCGCAGGATCGAGGCCACGCTGGAAGATCGCGTCGACGCGGCGGCGGTGCGCGCGTTCCGGAAAAACCCGACCGAGACCTTTCCGGATTCGGTGGTGGCCGCGATTCTCGATGGCACCCACCCGCTCAAGGCCCTGCGCGAACATCGCGGCCTGACCCAGGCGGCGCTCGCGAAGATTTCCGACACTAGTTCGGTCTATGTTTCGCAGATCGAGCGCGGCCGACGCCACGCCGGCCGCAAGCTGCGCGCCAAGCTCGCCTCGGCTTTGAACGTCGAAGCCGGCCTATTGGCGAGCGAAGACTGATCGCCTCTCGCTCCCGGAAACGAACCTCTTCGCGGCGAAGCCGCAATATTTTGTCGGGCTCCGCCCGAGTCCCCCCACCCGGCGCAAAAGTGCCGACCCCCCCCCACAAGGGCACCGTTACACTTCACAACCCCGACCACAAGGGGTAGGCTGCCATGCTAGTGGATCGAATCTAACACTTGGTGCCCGCGTCTGACGGCGGCGATGATTTTGTCCGGATCGGCGGTCCAAGTGAAGGGCCTGGGCGCGGCGTTGGTTTCGGCGAGGAAGCGGTTGATGGCAGCCTGGAGGTCGACGATCGAATGG
>SHVT01000021.1 GCA_009694125.1 Rhodospirillaceae bacterium
GGATCGCATCCCATTGCCGAATCACTCCAGGCCCAAGGCCGGCAGCGCGCGAAACTTCACGCCGTCATAGGTAGCAAACCCGGCAGCTTCGGTCCATGCATGTGCTATTTGGGCGCCGCCCCGCCGCGGTGTTCCCGCTCTATCGATTCCCGCATCTGCCGGTTTAGATCGGCAATTTGGTCGAACCACTTCTTGAAGGCCGGCTGCGCTTCATCCGGACCGAACGAACGGCCTTCCGCATGGGAAGTGTAAGCCCCATCATTTTCACGCACAGCCGCGCGCCGGACGAAGCCCGGATGAGCGGGATTGTTCGGCCTGCTGAAATACCGCAGCGTCAATTCAGTCAGGCAGCTGACTAGAATGAAGTCGGGATATTCGGTCGGCACACATCCCGGGGTTTGCCGAACCAGACTCCATTGTTCCTGATAGCTCGGCATCAGCGGCGCCAACTGCGCCACAGCAGAACCGGCAGGTAGAAACGTGACGACGGCGACGACCTGTACGACGAATCGCATCATGAGATTCCCCCGCACATACCGACGTTCGCCGCAAAGACTACCAGATCGCGCGAACCGATGTTACCCGACGTCAGAATCCCACGATTTCCCAGGCATGGGCGCCTGGAGCACGGGGCCGCGCGGCGCCGCACCCTCGGTCGGCGGGCGGAAACCGTTGGTGATGGGATAACGGCGATCCTTGCCGAAGGCGCGGCGCGTGATCTTCACGCCGGGCGGTGCCTGGCGGCGTTTGTATTCGGCGCGATAGAGCATGTCCCACACCTGGCGCACGACCGCCGGATCGTGGCCGCGTTTGACCACCTCGGCGGAGGACAGCTCGTCCTCGATCAGGCAGCGGAGAATTTCGTCGAGCTTGTCATAGGGCGGCAGCGTGTCCTGGTCCTTTTGATTGGCTTTCAGTTCCGCCGTCGGCGCCTTGGTCAGCACGCGCTCGGGCATCACCGGCCCCTTGGGGCCGAGCGCGCCTTCGGGCTTCTCCGCATTGCGGCGGCGCGACAGGGCAAAGACCGTGGTCTTGTACACATCCTTCAGCACGGCATAACCGCCGCACATATCGCCATAAAGGGTGGCGTAGCCGGTGGACATCTCGGATTTGTTGCCGGTGGAAAGAACCAACGCGCCGAATTTGTTGCTCAAGGCCATCAACGTCACGCCGCGGATGCGGGATTGAAGATTCTCCTCCGTCGTGTCGGCGGGTTTGCCCTTGAACAGGGGCGCGGTCATCTCGGTGAAACTGCGCATCGCCGGTTCGATGGAAATGGTCTCCAGCCGGATGCCGAGCAGACGGGCGACCTCGGCGGCGTCTTCCAGGCTGTCCTTGGAGGTAAACGGCGAAGGCATCATCACGCAGCGCACGCGATCGGCGCCAAGGGCATCCACGGCGATGGCGGCGGTCAGCGCCGAATCGATTCCTCCCGACAGGCCGATGATGACGCCGGGAAATCGGTTCTTGTCGACATAGTCGCGCAAACCCAGGACAACAGCGCGGTAGATGGCGTCGGTTCCTTCCGGCGGCTTGGCCCGCTCGGCGTCGGCGCAGACCCAGGGTTCATCGTCATCCGCACGCGTCCAGCGCGTCACCAGCAACGATTCCCGCCAGGACGGCGCCTGCGCGCGCAACGACCGATCCGCGCCCAGGACAAAAGACGCGCCGTCGAACACCAATTCATCCTGGCCGCCAACCTGATTGACGTAAATCAGCGGACAGTCGGTCTCGACGACCCTGGCGACCGCGAGATTCAGGCGTTCGTCGAATTTGTCCAACTCGAAGGGCGAGCCGTTGATGACCAACAGCAATTCCGTCCCAGTCTCGCCCAGGCATTCGGTCACGTCCGGATACCACATGTCCTCGCAAACCATGACTCCGAGGCGAGCACCGCGAAACATGATCGGGCCCGGCAACGGGCCTTGGGCGAAGACCCGTTTTTCGTCGAAGGCGCCGTAATTGGGCAAATCGTGTTTGAACCGCTGGGCCGCGATCTTTCCGCCGTCTAACAACATCGCCGCGTTGTAGAGCTTGCCTTCGGCCCGCCACGGCGTGCCGACCAGCACCGCCGGGCCGCCATCGGCGGTTTCGGCCGCAAGGGCGCTGACCTCGGCTTCGCAGCTATCCTGGAATGCCGGCTTAAGAACAAGATCCTCCGGCGGATAACCCGACATGAAGAGTTCGGGAAAGACCGCGAGATCGGCCTTTGCCGCCGCCGCTTCCTTGCGCGCTTTCCGGACCAGCGCCGCATTGCCGGCGATGTCGCCGACGGTGGCGTTGAGTTGGGCGATGGCTATGACAAGGCTTTCGGTCATATCGGCAACTCCGCTTCGAGAAACGGCCGGGTCAGGAAACGGCTCTGGCGCGACCGGCGGCAAGGTCCGCGGCGGCGTTGAACTGCAGGGCTGCGAGCCGAGCGTATAGACCGCCCTGGGCCGAAAGTTCGGCGTGTGTGCCCTGGGCGACTAGGCGGCCGCGGTCCAGCACCGCGATTCGATCGGCGCGCAACACCGTCGCCAGGCGATGAGCGATGACGATGACCGTGCGTTCGGACATCAATCGGTCCAGGGCCTGTTGAATCAGTCTTTCGCTTTCGGCATCCAAGGAACTCGTCGCCTCGTCGAGCAGCAGCACGGCGGGGTTGCGCAGCACCGCGCGCGCTATGGCCACGCGTTGGCGTTGCCCCCCGGAAAGCCGCACGCCGCGTTCGCCGAGAAACGTGCCGAAGCCCTGCGGCAGCCGATCGAGGAATTCGGTCGCCGCCGCCGCGTCGGCGGCCTGCCGGACTTCCTCGTCGGTCGCGCCGGGCCGTCCGTACCGGATGTTTTCCCAGGCATCGGCGGCGAAGATGACCGGGTCCTGCGGCACCAGGCCGATCTGCGCGCGCAACGCGCCCGGATCGGCGCGACGCAAATCGACGCCATCGAGCAAAACCGAACCGGATTGCGGATCGTAGAAGCGCAACAGGAGCTGAAACACCGTCGTCTTTCCGGCACCCGACGGTCCCACCAGCGCGACCGTCTTGCCCGACGGGACTGTCAGCGAAAAATCCGAGAGCGCCACGCCATCCTTTGAATCGGGTTCGGGCGGGCGCGACGGATAGTGAAAGTTCACATTCCGAAAAACGACCTCGCCGCGAACCGGCGACGGCAACGGCAGGGGCGAAGAGGGCGCCGCGATCTGCGGCTGCGTGTCCAGCAATTCGAAAAGCCGTTCGCTGGCGCCCGCGGCCTGCTGGAGGTCGGAGGCGAATTCGCTGATGGCGCCAACGGAACCGGCGACGACGACCGCGAAAAAGATGAAGGCGGAAAGTTCGCCGCCGGTGATGTTGCCGAGAACGACATCGTGACCGCCGATCCACAGGATGGTTCCGACGGCGACGAAAACCAAGAGGATGACGATTCCCGCCAGCGACGCCCGTGCGATCGAACGACGCACGGCGGCGGCGAAGGCGCCTTCGGTATCACTGGCGAACCGCTCGCGGTCGATGTCTTCGTGCCCAAAAGCCTGCACCGTGCGAATGGCGGCCAGCGTCTCCTCCAGGCGGGCACTGACATCGCCGATGCGATCCTGGCTCGCGCGCGACAGCCGCCGCACAAAACGGCCGATGAATATGATCGGGAAAACGACGAGCGGCACGACCAGCAGGACCAGCCCGGTGAGCTTCGGGCTCATGACCGCCATCATGACGATCCCACCCGCGGACATCATGACGTTGCGGAGCGCCATCGACACCGACGATCCCACGATCGTCTGCAACAGGGTGGTGTCGTTGGTCAGGCGCGACATCACCTCGCCGGTTCGCGTGGCCTCGAAAAACGCCGGGCTCAGGCGCAGCACGTTGCTAAAAACGGCCTTGCGGATGTCGGCCGCCACGCGCTCGCCCAGCCAAGCCACCAGATAGGCGCGGCCAAAGGTGGAAACCGCGAGGACGGCGACGATACCCAGCATGCCGACCAGCGCCTGATCGAGCAGCCCGGCATCGCCCGTGGCGAAGCCATTGTCGACCAGCCAGCGCAGTCCCGCGCCAAAGGCGAGCACCGTGCCCGCGGCCAGGGTCAGCATGATCAGCGCGGCGGCCAGCCGGACCTTATAGGGCACGACGAACCCGATGAGCCGCGCGAGAACCTTGTAGTTACGACCGCCGGGGCGGTCTTCGCTGTTGGCGCCGGAACCGCGCCGACCGGCATTAGCCACTGAAAACCGTCCGCAAGGCGCGGCCCTTCGGCTGCGGCGGTCGCGACCGGGGATCGAAATGCATGAAACGGCGTTCCTTGCTGTTCTTTCCGCAGGGTACAGCAACAGGTCCCGGGGACAACAAGCAAACGCGACCTTGCGCGCCGGTGCCCCTCAGCGGTATATAGCCGTTTTCCACCAAGGGTCGCGCCAGGAGCGTGTCATGAAAAAAGGCATCCATCCCAACTATCATACGATCAACGTCGTCATGACCGACGGAACGAAGTTCGAGACTCGTTCGACCCTGGGCAAGGAGGGGGAAACCATCCACCTCGACATCGACTCGAAAACACATCCGGCTTGGACCGGCGTCCATCGCCTCGTCGATTCCGGCGGCCAGGTCGCGAAGTTCAACAGACGCTTCAAAGACATGGGCATCAAGACGAAATAGCCGCGTTTCGGCGGCCTACGTCGCGGCGAGTTTGTAGATCAGCCCGAGAGCGGCGCCGGCCGCGAGCGTCGGCATCATCCCAACCCTAAAAACAAGTATTGCGATCAACGCCCCCGCGGCCAGGACCAACGCGGCGGGGTCGACGCTCGCCCAAGCCGGGACCAGCAGCCTGACCCCGTAAACATGGCGTTCCGCCACCTCGGCGAACACGACGTGAAGCGCGAACCACAGCGCGAGATTGAGAATGACACCGACGACCGAAGCGGTGATCGCCGCCAGGGCCGCGGATAATTTCTTGTTCGCCCGCACCGTCTCGACATAAGGCGCGCCGAGGAATATCCAGAGAAAGCAGGGCACGAAGGTCACCCAGGTGACGAGCGCGGCTCCCAACACACCGGCGACCATAGCGTCGAGGGCGCCGGCCTCCCGGAATGCCGCCATGAAACCCACGAATTGAAGCACCAGGATCAGCGGTCCCGGCGTCGTTTCGGCCAGCCCCAGCCCATCCAGCATTTCGGTCGAGCGCAGCCACCCATAGGTCTGCACCGCCTCCTGAGCGACATAGGCCAGCACCGAATAGGCGCCGCCGAAAGTGACGATGGCCGCCTTGCTGAAGAAAACGCCCATGAGGGCAAAGACGTTTTCCGAGCCCAGCCACAGGTTGAGAACCGCCACCGGCCCCAGCCAAAGGACCAGGCAGACCACGGCGGTCTTGATGGCGCGGGCGAGCGAGGGCCGGATATGTTCGGGCGTCTCCCCGTCGATCAAGGTATCGACGGCGGTGGCCGGGCCATGCCCTGCCGCGGCGGCAAAGGCGGTCATCCCGGCCCAACTGCCCGCATAACCGAGGATCGCCGCGGCCGCCACGACCAGCGGAAACGAAACGTCGAGAAAGAACACCGCGACGAAGGCGCTGGCGGCGAGGGCGACCATGATCCGGTTCCGCAACGACCGGCGCCCGATACGCAACACCGCATCGAAAACGATGGCCAGTACCGCCGGCTTCAGCCCGAAGAACAAGGCCTGGACAAGTGTGGTCTCCTGAAAGCCGGCATAAAGCACGCTGAGGCCGAGGATGGCGATGGCGCCGGGCAGGACAAACAGAATGCCGGCGACGAGCCCCCCCGCCACGCCGTGCAGCAGCCAGCCGACATAGATCGCGAGTTGCTGCGCCTCCGGCCCCGGCAACAACATGCAATAGTTCAGGGCGTGAAGAAACCGGCCCTCGCCGATCCATCGCTTTTCGTCGACCAGAATCCGATGCATCAACGCGATCTGGCCGGCGGGGCCGCCGAACCCGGTCAGCCCTATCTTCAGCCAGACCCGGAAGGCCTCACCGAACGAAACGCGCGCAGTCTGCGCATCGATGGCAGCGGACGGAGCGCCGACGGAGCGGGTGTTGTTCATCGCGTGCCGTGGGACCGATCAAGCCGCGGGCGGCCAACCATGCGTCTCGGATTTCCGCCGTTTGCACCAAGCGTAGAGCGCGTCATAGACGACCATGCCATGTTTCAGCATCTCGTGGTCGTCCGGGAAGATGTCGGAGAGCCCCAGGGAGATCGCCAACAGGCCGGGCGCCTGCGCGGCGAGGTCGAGCCGCGAGGTATCGGCGCCGCGCACGATCGTCGCCAATTCCTGGAGCGCCGGTTCATCGAGGCGGTATTTGGCGAGGAAGGCATCGAAGCTGCATTTTTCGCCGACATGCGACATTTCCACGCCGGGAATGTCATAGGGAATGGCGCCTTGGTCCCGCGCCACCGCCAACACGCGATCGGACGGGACGTAAAGAAACTCCGGCCCCTTGTCGATGAATCGCGCGATCAGCCACGGACAAGCAATGCGGTCGATCTTCGGCCGCTCGCGCGTGACCCATTTCATCGTCTTGCCTCCACCAACGGAAAGAGGATTTCACACGATACCCCGACGCGATATGGTGAGTCTCCTTCGTCCCTCGCACTCAGCCCCTTCATGTTCACCACGCGCCCGGTCATCGCCGGCACATTCGGTGTTGTTTCCTCCACCCACTGGCTCGCCTCGTCGTCGGCCATGAGTGTGTTGGAGAAAGGCGGCAACGCCTTCGATGCGGCGGTCGCCGCCGGTTTTGTGTTGCTGGTCGTCGAGCCGCATATGAACGGTTTGGGCGGCGATGCCGTCCTGATCGCCTGCGGCACGGACCAAGACCAGCCCCAGGTTCTGTGCGGCCAAGGTGTAGCGCCGCGACGTGCGACCATCTCCCATTACCGTTCGCTTGGCCTGGACATCGTACCGGGAACCGGATTGCTCGCGGCGGTCGTCCCCGGCGCCTTCGGCGCCTGGCTGAAGTTATTGCGCGATCGCGGCACGATGCGGCTGAGGGAGGTTCTGGCGCCCGCGATCACCTATGCCGAGGCCGGCCATCCCATGCTCGCCGGGGTCAGCCAGGCCATCGACAGCATGGCCGACGTGTTTTCGGCGGAATGGCCCGGCTCGGCCGAGGTCTACCTTCAAAACGGCCGGGCGCCGGCTCCCGGCTCGCTTTTCCGCAACCCCGCTCTGGCCGCCACCTTTCGGCGCATCCTCAACGAGGCGGAGGCGGCGACCCCGGATCGCGACGGACAGATCGAGGCGGCACGGCGTGCCTTTTATGAAGGGTTCGTGGCCGAGGCCATCGGCCGCTTCGTCGACCGCGCCGAGGTCCTGGATTCCACCGGGCGGCGCAATCGCGGAGTCATCGGCGCCGACGATCTGGCCGCTTGGCGGGCGGAGTGGGAGGCGCCGATCGAACGCGCCTATCGCAACTACACGATGTTCAAGGCCGGCCCGTGGACTCAGGGACCGGTCTTGCTCCAGACCCTGGCCCTGCTCGAAGGATTCGACATCGCCGGGATGGACCCGCTCGGGGCCGAATTCGTGCATACCGTCGTTGAATGCATGAAGCTCGCCTTCGCCGATCGCGAGGCCTATTACGGCGATCCGCTGTTCACCGACGTGCCGATGGCCAAGCTGTTGAGCGCCGAATACGCCGCGCAACGGCGCCAGGTCGTGGGCGATGCGGCATCGAAGGAGTTGCGGCCCGGCGCGCTCGCCGGCATCGCGCCGCGTCTGCCGAAACTGGCGGGCGCGCCGTCCGGCGCGGCCGGGACCGGGGAGCCTTCGCGCGTCGAACGCGAACGGGCCCGCCAACCCGGAACCGGCTCGCCGACTTGGGCCAACCCCGCCCGCGGCCCGCGCGAGGGCGATACCTGCCATGTCGACGTCATCGATCGCCACGGCAACATGGTGGCAGCGACGCCGAGCGGCGGCTGGCTGCAAAGTTCCCCCGTGATTCCGGGGCTCGGCCTGTGCCTGGGCACCCGCGCCCAGATGTTCTGGCTCGATGAAGGGTTGCCGTCCAGCCTTGCCCCCGGCAAGCGGCCGCGCACCACCCTGACGCCGTCGCTGGCCTTTCGCGACGGCCGCCCCTACATGGCGTTCGGCACGCCAGGCGGCGACGGGCAGGACCAATGGACGCTGCAATTCTTCCTTCGCCACGTCGATCACCGTCTCGATCTTCAGGCCGCGATCGACGCGCCGATGTGGCAAAGCGATCACGCCGCCAGCTCCTTCTATCCGCGCACCGCCATGCCCAACCAACTCGTTCTGGAAGAGCGCTTTCCCGCCGCGACGATCAAAGGGTTGGTCAAACGCGGCCATGAAGTGGCGCTGTCCGATCCCTGGTCGCTGGGCCGCAACTGCGCCGCCGCCCGCGATGGCGGCGTGCTCAAGGCCGCGGCCACGCCGCGCCTGATGCAGGCTTACGCGGTTGGGCGTTAGCCAACGCAAGCCAAAGGGGTGTGGGGCCCCCCGGCCCCCGCGACTTAAGATTTGCCGATCCTCGGCAAACGCTGTACCTAACACCCCGGTTTGCACCCTAGTGAAAAGCGCCCATGACCGAGCTTGAACGGCGCGCTCTGCTGCCCGCGGGGCTGCGCGACGGCCTGCCGCCCGAAGCGGCTTTCGAGGCGAACACGGTCGAGCGCCTGCTCGCCGTTTTCACCAGCTTCGGTTACGAGCGGGTCAAGCCGCCCCTGATCGAATTCGAGGACAGCCTCCTGGCTGGCGCCGGTGCGGGCATGTCGCCGCATACCTTCCGCCTGATGGACCCGGTATCGCAGCGCATGATGGGGCTGCGCGCCGACATGACCCCGCAGATCGCGCGCATCGCGGCGTTCCGCCTGGGTCAGGCGCCGCGGCCGTTGCGCCTGTCTTATGCCGGCGAGGTGCTGCGCGTGAAAGGCGACCAGCTCCGCCCGGAGCGCCAATTCGGCCAGGTCGGCGCCGAGCTGATCGGCAGCGCCGCCGCCGCCGCCGATTCCGAGGTCATCCTGATGGCCGCGGGTGCGCTGACGGCCGCCGGTGTCGAGGGGCTGACCGTCGATCTGAGCCTGCCCGCGTTGGTCACCACAGTGTTGACAAACTACGGGGTCGCCGAGGCCGACCGCCTCCGCCTGCGCCAGGCGCTCGACCGGCGCGATTCGGCCGCCATCCTCGCCATCGCGACTCCGGCGACCAATGTCCTGGACGCGCTGCTGCGCGCCGCCGGTCCGGCGCGGGCGGCGATCAAGGCGCTCACCAAGATCGAGCTGCCGCGCGAAGCGCTGGCCGAATGCCGCCGCATGGAAGAGGTCGTCGCCGCCATCGAGGCGGTGTCGCCCAACCTTACGATCACGGTCGATCCCGTCGAGAATCGCGGATTCGATTACGAAACCGGGCTTTGTTTCGTTTTCTTCGCCCCTGGGGTACGCGGTGAATTGGGGCGCGGCGGGCGTTATTTGGCCAATGGGCTGGACCAGGCCACCGAACCGGCGACCGGGTTCAGCCTGTTCACGGACAGCGTGCTGCGCGCCCTGCCCGCGCCGCATCCGCCACGCCGGCTTTACCTGCCCCACGGCACGCCGGCGTTGGAGTCGGGCAAGTGGCGGCGGCAGGGTTGGACAACCGTGGCCGGGCTCGACTCAGGCATTGATGCGAAGACCGAGGCGCGCCGCCTGAAATGCACCGATGTCCTTATCGGCGCCGACATCGTCGCGCTCGATTAAGGACAGGGAGGAGCCCGCCAATGGCTAATGTCGCGGTGGTCGGCGCCCAATGGGGCGACGAAGGCAAGGGCAAGATCGTCGATTGGCTGTCCGAACGCGCCGATGTCGTGGTGCGTTTTCAAGGCGGCCACAATGCCGGCCACACGCTGGTTATCGGCAGCCAGGTCTTCAAACTCAGCCTGTTGCCGTCGGGCGTGGTGCGGCCGGGCAAGCTGTCGATCATCGGTAATGGCGTCGTCGTCGATCCCTGGGCGTTGCTCGCCGAAATCGAAGCCATTCGGGGCCAGGGCGTCGACATCGCCCCCGCCAATCTGCGCATCGCCGAGAACGCCGCCCTGATCCTGCCCCTACACGGCCAACTCGACCGGCTGCGCGAAGAGGCACGGGGCGGGCGCAAGCTCGGAACCACGGGGCGCGGCATCGGCCCGGCCTATGAAGACAAGGTGGCGCGGCGGGCTTTGCGCGTCTGCGATCTCGCCGAGGCCGCGGCCCTGGACCGCGGTCTCGATGAATTGCTGATGCATCACGATGCGCTGCGCCGCGGACTCGGGGTTGGCCCGGTCGATCGCGGGGCGCTGCGGGCGGCGCTGTTGGAGATCGCGCCCAAGGTCCTCCCCTATGCCGACATCGTGTGGCGAAGGCTGGATGAGGCGCGCCGCAAGGGCAGCCGGATTCTGTTCGAAGGCGCGCAAGGCGCGATGCTGGATATCGACCACGGCACCTATCCGTTCGTCACCTCCTCCAACACCATCGCCGGGCAGGCCTCGGTGGGTTCGGGAATGGGGCCGAGCGCGGTCGGTTACGTCCTGGGCATCGCCAAGGCGTACACGACGCGCGTCGGCAGCGGGCCCTTCCCAACCGAACTCAAGGAGGCCATCGGCGAAAAGATCGGCGAGCGCGGGCGCGAATTCGGCACCGTCACCGGGCGCAAACGCCGCTGCGGCTGGTTCGACGCCGTATTGGTGCGGCAGGCCGTGCGGGTTGGCGGCATCCACGGCATCGCACTGACCAAGCTCGATGTGCTCGACGGCATGGACGAACTCAAGGTCTGCGTCGGTTATCGAGTGGGGGGAAAGGTCTATGACTATCTGCCGGCCGCGGCCGAGGTGCAGGCCGCCGTCGAGCCGGTCTACGAGACGCTGGAATGCTGGAAGGACAGCACCCGCGGCGCGCGCTCGTGGGCGCAGCTTCCCGCGACCGCGATCAAATACATACGCCGGGTCGAAGAATTAATCGGCGCTCCGGTGGCGTTGTTGTCCACCAGCCCCGAACGGGCCGACACCATCTTGGTCCGCGACCCGTTTTCGGACTAACCAGCGGCGTACAGCGGAGAAAGTCGGTGCCAGCCATACGCGACCTCGGGGAACACTTGGTCGTCACGCCGCTCGTCGCGCTCCCGCACGATGACGCCGCCAACGGCTTCGTAGAACCGGCGGGCCGGCGTGTTGTCGCGCAGTACCCACAGGGCGGCACCGTCCAGCGCCCGGCTTTCAAGGTCGCGGGCCATCGCACACATCAGGTCCCGGCCCAGACCGCCCCTTTGTGCGCGGCGCAAGACATAGATGGCCTGGAATTCGCCGGCGAATCCGCCGGCCGAAAGATCGGGCGTACGCTGGCGGCTACACGCACCGAAGCCTAGGGCCGACCCGTCCTGCTCGGCCGCGACGTAGACCGCGATGTCGTGGTTAGCGGTTGGGTCGTTGAGGATACGCAGCCAACTTGCCGCGCGCTTTTCAATGGAAAGCCCGGACAGGATGCGATCGGCAATGAGGCCGGGGTAGGATTCCCGCCAACAGGCAACATGCGCCGCGGCAATCGCCCCGGCATCGGATGTGGTTGCGGCGCGGATTTGAGGAATCGGGAACACGCGGCGTATCCAGGGGCGCCCGGCGGGTGCCGGCCGCCGTCGACTTAGTGAACCTGCGGTTCCTGGGCTTCGGCCAGCGCCTTGATCGATTTCTGGAGTTTTTCGAAGGCGCGCACTTCGATCTGGCGCACGCGCTCGCGCGAGATGCCGTAATGCTGGCTAAGATCCTCGAGCGTCGTCGGGTCGTCGCGCAGGCGGCGTTCGGTCAGGATATGGCGTTCGCGTTCGTTCAGCGACTTGATCGCCTCGGTCAACATCTTGTGCCGAAGGCCGGATTCCTCTCTGTTGCCGAGTTTGGTCTCCTGATCCTCGCTTTCATCGACCAGCCAATCCTGCCATTCGCCCTCGCTGTCGCTGCGCAACGGCGCGTTCAGTGAATGATCGGGGCTGCTCAGGCGCCAATTCATGTTGACCACGTCGGTCTCGGGAACACTCAACTCCTTGGCGATCTTGCGCACGTTTTCGATCGACAGATTGGTGTCGTCAACGGCCTGAAGCTGGTTCTTGAGCTTGCGCAGATTGAAGAACAGCTTCTTCTGCGCCGCCGTGGTCCCCATTTTCACCAGCGACCAGGAATGAAGGATGTATTCCTGTATGGCGGCCCGGATCCACCACATGGCATAAGTGGCCAGGCGAAAGCCGCGATCGGGGTCATAACGCTTGACCGCCTGCATCATGCCGACATTGCCTTCGGAAATCAGCTCGGCCAAAGGCAGGCCATAACCGCGATACCCCATCGCGATCTTGGCCACCAGCCGCAAATGGCTCGTCACCAGGCGATGGGCCGCCTGACTGTCACCATGCTCGCGCCACCGCTTCGCCAGCATGAATTCCTCATCGAGCGTGAGCATGGGGAAGCGGCGTATCTCCTGGAGATAGCGGCTCAAATTCCCTTCGAGGTGTGGTCGTGGAAGGCTAAGTGCCGTACTCATCGTTGTTCCCCTGCGGGGCGGAGGGCCGACGCCGGCTACTCTGCCGGCGGCACCACCGCTCCGGTTGGTCGGATTGGTGTTCATTATATGGTAATTCGGGCGCGCCGGTAATTGATTAACATCAATTTTGTTCCAAAATATCTATTAATTCTTTGATATCATTTGATAATTTCTTCTTGAACAACAGCCTCTTGAGGGTCTTGGGATGGGTGAATCCCAATTCGCAGGCGTCGAGGGCTTGGCGTCCAAAGCCCCTGAGTGCCGCCGCGGCCGGGGGGGGCAGCGCGGCCGTCTTGGACTGACGAGTCCGCCCATAGACCGGGTCGCCGATCAATGGATGGCCGACGGCGCTCAAATGGACCCGAATCTGATGGGTCCGGCCGGTCTCGAGCCGGCATTCGATCAAGCTCACCAGGCCGTCGGCGAGGGTCCGCAGCGTCCGATAGCGAGTCAGGGCCGGCCGACCGCCGGATTTGACCACCGCCATTTTCTTGCGGTCGGCCCGGCTGCGCCCGATATTGCCCTCGATCGACCCTTCGAGCGGGCGTGGTATCCCCCAGATCAGGGCCCGGTAGGCGCGGTCCACGCTGTGCGCGGCGAATTGCGTGGCGAGCCCCTGATGGGTGACATCGTTCTTGGCGGCGACGAGCAGGCCGCTGGTGTCTTTGTCGAGACGATGGACGATCCCCGGCCGCCGCACGCCGCCGACACCGGACAGGGAATCGCCGCAATGGGCCAGCAACGCGTTGACCAGCGTCCCATCGGCGCTGCCGGGCGCCGGATGCACGACCATTCCGGGAGATTTGTCGACCACGATGAGGTCCTCGTCTTCATATACGATGTCCAGCGCTATGGCCTGCGCTTGAGGACTAGCCGGCGTACTCTCGGGGACGATAATGGCGAAAGTTTGTTCCGCACGGACCTTGTATGACGGGTCCAGGATGGGCGCGCCGCCGACCGTGACCGCCCCGGCTTCGATCAGGACCTTGACCCGGCTGCGTGACAGCCCCTCCATCCGCGCCGCCAGGAACCGGTCCAGGCGTTCGCCGGCATCACCGGCGGCGGCGGTCAGCGTGTGGTGTTGTTCCGCGTTCTCGTTCATCGTCAGGACATTGGACTGAAAGATGCGCGCACTCAAATTCGCAATCGCATTGATGGCGGTGCTGATCGTGGGCGGCATTGCCGTGATTGGGGCAACGCTGGTTCAGCGCGCCTCCCGTTCCGGACCCGAACCGAAATTGCCGGCCTTTGCCCAAGCCGTGCTCGGCCAACCCGACGGCACGGCGATCGTAAGCATGACCGCCGATGGCGGAAGGCTCGTCCTCCACGTCGAAGGCGGCGGACTCGGACAAAGGCTTCTGATCGTCGATCTTGGCAGCGGCGCCCTCCTCGGCACGATCGCGCTGGGCGGCGGGCGATGATCCGCTTCCGCCCCGACCATCTGAAAGCCGTCGTCGATGCAGCGGAAGACGCCTACCCGGTTGAATGTTGCGGGCTGCTCGTGGGTCGCCGCGGCGCCGGATCGACGGCGGAGGTCACAAGGCTGGCGCCGAGCCCCAATCTGGCGGCCTCACGCGAGCGGTTCGAAATCGATCCGGGCCTATTTCTTCGGCTCCACAAGGAATTAGAGGGCGGCGGTGAAAGTATCGTCGGCCTCTATCATTCACACCCGGATTATCCCTCGCAGCCTTCGCCGCGCGATCTTGACGCCGCCTGGGATGCGGAGCTGATCTGGGTGATCGTCTCGGTGCGCCGAGGACAGGCGATTCACGTTACCGCCCACGCGCTGGATGCGGGGCTGAGCCAATTCCATGAAATACCGCTGCGGACAATCGATGGGTCGCCCGCCGCGAGCGGCGCCATCTTGGAACGAGGCTAATCAGCCCGTCGGTTGGAAATAGGGGTTCTTGCCGTCGGCATGTTGGGTAACGTCGAAGACGGCCACGATCGAGGGCACCGCCTCTTTGATCTGCAACTCGACGCCTTGCCTGAGCGTAACCTTGGCCATGCCGCAACCCTGGCAGCCGCCTTCCATGCGGATGAATGCGGTGTTGTCGCGGACATCGATCAGCGAAATGTACCCGCCATGCGCGGCAACCGTCGGGTTGACCTCGTCTTCCAGCAATTGGCGGATACGTTCGGCTTCGGGCGTGGCCAGGCCGGGGCGATCGGATGCGGCCGGCTGCTCGACAAAACGTACCCCCTCAACCTCGGGCAGATAATGGCGAAGCATCCGCTCGATTCCGGTGCGCATGGCGAGAATGGCGGCCCGCGCCTCGGGCGGCGCGTCGATGCGCAGCTTCACGATGCCTTCGCCGAAGCCGACCAGGGCGATGTCTCCGCCCTCGTCCTGCACGGCCGGACGAATGCGGAGTTCGACCGTCTCCTTTAGCTCTTCCATGACTTCGGCATCAACTTCGTCGTCGGGCGGGAAGTCCTCGCCCCCAGGCAGCAGAACCGGATCGCACGACAGGAAGTGCTCCATGATCGCGGCGAGAATCTGCGGCCGAATGACCATCCAATCCGCATCGCCCGCCTTGGTCGCGACGATGAAATCGGCGCCAAGAAAAACCCGGGTGACGCCGGGGATCGCGAAGATGCGCCGAGCTAGCGGGGAACGCCCGGCATTCGTCGGGCTCCCGAATTCCGCCGTTCCTTCGGCGAGCACCTCGCGGCCGGGGATGAATTTCATCGTGGCCGGGTTCGAGAGGGACTCGGTTTGGATAAACATGGTCTCACCTAAATCAATACACGCGTCCTCAAGCGGCGGACGCACCCTAGAATTGGCGTCTCCGGCCGGCCAGGTCAACCCCAGTTGGTTTAGGGGTGTTCTCTCAGGCAAGCGCCTTGCGGCGCCGCAACGGCCACCAGACGATCAAGGCGCCGACCATCTTGCTGGCCGTCATGGCGGCCAGAACCGGGAGCGAAAACAACCCGATGCCCCACAGAAAAACAGCCGAATCGAGCGGCGTGCCCACCGCACTTGACCACAACACACGCCGCGACAGCGGCCAGCCGGTGAAGCTGTAGACCGCCCAATCGGCGAATTCGCTGGCGAGAAACGCAGCCATGCTCGCCAGCGCCACTTCCGGCCCGGCCATCACATAGGACAGCAGCGCGCCCAAAAGCATGGCCGCGATCACATAATGGCCGGCCTCGCGCTGGGCGAAATCGCGCAGCACGAAGACCAGCCCGACGAGCAGAGCTACCGGCGGCCAGACGACGCCGCCCGGCAGAATCACCGGCGGAATGACGGTAAAGCCATAATTCACCGCGACGATGGCCGCGACATACAGGACGGTGAATTTCCAATTCATGACCGGCCCTAGAACTTGAGGGATTTCGCGGTCAGAACCAAGGGCAGCGCGCGCACCTTGGCCAGAGTTGCATCGCTCACCTTTTGATCGACCTCGACCAGGCACAGGGCCTCGGCGCCCGGCGCCGAGCGCCCGAGATGAAAGGTGGCGATGTTGACACCGGCATTGCCCAACGTCGTTCCCAGGCTGCCGATGAAACCCGGCTTGTCGTTGTTGGTCACGAACAGCATGTGGGGGCCAAGCTCCGCCTCGATCGGCACGCCCTCGATGTCGACCACGCGCGGCCGGCTGCCGCCGAAGAGTGTGCCGGCGATGCTGCGCCTGCGGCCGCCGGTCACCGCGCTGACCCGAATCAGCGTCAAATAGTCGCCGGGCAGGTCATGCCGGACCTCGACGACGTCGATGCCGCGGTCGCGCGCGATGGTCGGCGCGCTGACCGAGTTGACCGATTCCAACTGCGGCGCCAGGAGGGCGGACAGGGCGGTCGCGGTCAGCGGCTTGGTATTCAAATCCGCGACCTGGCCTTCGTAATCGATGGCGACCTTGGACGGCGCCGAATCCAGCAATTGCCCGACGAAGCCGCCCAGCCTTTCCGCCAGTTTCAGATAGGGCCGCAGTTTCGGCGCGTCCTCGGCGCTGACCGCGGGCGCGTTGACGGCGTTGCTGACGGCGCCGGTCAGAAGAAAGTCCGACATCTGTTCGGCGACCTGCAACGCCACTTTTTCCTGGGCTTCGGTGGTCGAGGCGCCCAGATGTGGGGTGGCGATCACGTCGTCGCGGCCGAACAACGGATTGGACGTCGCCGGTTCCTCGATGAAGACGTCGAGGGCGGCGCCGGCGACATGGCCGGAGGCGAGCGCGGCTTTCAGATCGGCTTCCACGATCAACCCGCCGCGCGCGCAATTGACGATGCGCACGCCCTTCTTGGTCTTGGCGAGTGCGGCGGCGTCGAGGACGTTGCGCGTGGCATCGGTCAGCGGCGTGTGCAACGTGATGAAATCGGCCTTGGCGAGGAGGGCGTCGAGTTCGACCTTTTCGACGCCAAGCGACCGCGCGCGTTCGACCGACAAATAGGGATCGTAGGCCGCGACCCGCATCTTCAGCCCGAGCGCGCGGTCGGCGACGATCGAACCGATGTTGCCGCAGCCGATGATGCCCAGAACCTTGCCGGTCAGTTCCACACCCATGAACCGTGTCTTTTCCCACTTGCCGGCCTGGGTGGACCGGTCGGCGGCGGGAATTTGGCGAGCCAGCGCGAAGATCAGCGCGATGGCGTGTTCGGCCGTCGTCACCGCATTGCCGAACGGCGTGTTCATGACGATGATGCCGCGCGCCGTGGCGGCCGGGACATCGACATTGTCGACGCCGATGCCCGCGCGCCCGATCACCGTAAGGCGGCTGGCCGCCGCCAAGATCGGTGCCGTGACCTTCGTCGCCGAACGCACCACAAGGCCATCGTAGGCGCCGATGATCGCCTTGATTTCGTCGGGCTTGAGACCGGGGCGGACATCGGCCTCGACGCCGCGTTCGATAAAAATGTCGACGGCGCGCGGGCTCATGACATCGGCGATCAGAACTTTGGGCATCGTCTCACTCTCCGGCGGCGGCAAGGCCGCTCTTGGTTTGGGCAAAGGCCCAGTCGAGCCAGGGAAACAGGGCCTCCAGATCGGCGCGTTCAACCGTAGCGCCGGCCCAAATCCGCAGTCCCGGCGGTGCATCGCGATAGGCGTCGATGTCGAAGGCGACACCCTCGGCTTCGAGCAACCCGACCAGGCGTTTGGACGAAGCGGCCCGCGCCTCCGCCGGCAACTTGGCGATCGCCGGATCGACGACGCGCAAGCACACCGAGGTGGACGACCGAATCGCCGGGTTGGCGGCCAAAAATCCAGCCCAGCCGCAGCGCCCCACCCAGGCCGAGATGGCGCCGAGATTGGCGGCCGACCGCGCGATCAATGCCTTCAGCCCGCCGATGGATTCGGCCCATTTCAGGCCGTCCAGCGCGTCTTCGACACAAATCATCGACGGCGTGTTGATGGTGTCGCCCTTGAAGATTCCGTCGATCAGCTTGCCGCCCTGCGTCATCCGGAAAATCTTCGGCAGTGGCCAGGGCGGCGTGTAACTTTCGAGCCGTTCCACCGCCCGCGGCGACAACACGATGACGCCATGCTGGGCCTCGCCGCCTAGGACCTTTTGCCAGGAATAGGTCGTCACATCGAGCCGATCCCAAGGAAGGTCCATGGCAAAGGCGGCCGAGGTGGCGTCGCAGATCGTTAGCCCCTTGCGATCCGGCTTGATCCAATTGCCGTCGGGCACACGCACGCCCGAGGTCGTGCCGTTCCAGGCGAAGACCACGTCGCGATCGGGATCGACTTGACCAAGGTCGGGCAGCGCGCCGTAATCGGCCTTGAAGCTCCGCACGTCTTTCAGCTTGAGCTGCCTGAGGACGTCGGTCACCCAACCTTCGCCGAAACTCTCCCAGGCGAGGGTATCGACGCCGCGCTGACCCAGCAGCGACCACAGGGCCATTTCGACGGCGCCCGTGTCCGACGCCGGCACGATGCCGAGGCGGTAATCCTTGGGGAGCCCGAGCAGGCGGCGCGAGCGTTCGATGACATCGGCAAGCCTGGCCTTGCCTTCCTTCGACCGGTGCGAGCGGCCGGTGAGGGCGCCATTGAGAGCCGCGGCCGACCAGCCGGGGCGCTTGGCACAAGGACCAGAAGAAAAATGGGGAACTCTTGGCCGAATCGTCGGCTTCGTCATAGGGCTATTCCTTCAGGTTGGAGAGAAACAGGAATAGCCGCGGCCCGTTGGGAGGCCGAGGCCCGAATTCATGGTAGGGAGCTTGCCCGGCGGCGTCAATCCGGGCGATGCGCCGCGTCAATTCATCGCAACCGGCAGGGCAAAACCGCTTCAGGCGCCGCTTTCCAGGCGGTCCCCGAGGCGAGCCGGGTTAGACGGCACCTATCGTGCGCGATTGAACATCCAAGCGTTGTCGATCTTGGCCATGCCGATACGGGCATAGTAGTCGCGGGCGGCGGGCGCGGCGCGCAAGACCAGGGCTGTCTCCGAACCCGCGGCCGCATGCGTGCGCCGCACCAACTCGCGGCCGATGCCCTGTCTCTGAAAGTCGACATCGACGGCGAGATCGCACACATAACAGACCCAACCGAAATCGGTCGGCGCACGCGACACCCCGACCAGTCTGTCGCCGTCGCGGGCGGTGAGGACGATCGAACTCTCATGCAACATTTGCCCCATGCGCTCGCGATCGGCGATCGGCCGGAGCGCACCGAGCCCGGACCGCTCCAGGATCTGGATGAAGGACGACACATCGAGATCGGGTTCCAAGGTATAGGCGATCACGCGCCGTCCTCCCTCTCCGTCGATCAGTGTCGGGCCAGGGGCCGCCGTGGCGTCGAAGGGCGCGCATCGGGCGCGGAGAACGGCTTGACCGTGTGGGCATGATCGAGCGGCCCATACCCGCCCCCGATCTCCGGCGCCCGGCGGATGGCTTCATGGACATAGGCGCGCGCCCGCGCGACCGCGGCGCGCAGCACCATGCCCTGGGCCAGGCCGGTGGCGATGGCCGAGGCCAGCGCACACCCGGTGCCATGGGTGTTGGTCGTTTCGATGCGACGGCTGCGGAACACCTCCACATCGTCGCCGGAGGCGTACACGTCTTCGACGAAAGGCCCTTGGTGATGACCGCCTTTGAGCAAGACCGCGCCGGGCCCGAGCTTACGGAGCAAGGTCGCCGCCCGCTTCATCGCATCGAGATCGGCGATCGGCTCACCGAGCAGGGCTTCGGCTTCGGGCAGGTTGGGCGTGACGATGGCGGCGCGGGGCAGGAGTCGATCCCGGAGCACGCGCTCCGCGTCGCGGTCCAGCAGGCGCTCGCCGCCTTTGGCCACCATGACCGGGTCCACGACCAGCGGGCAATCCGCCGCGAGCGCGGCTAGCACCTCGATGACCGTTTCGATCACATCGGCGTTGTGCAGCATCCCGGTCTTGATGGCGTCGGCGCCGATGTCGGTCAGCACCACTTCCATCTGCTGGCGAATGAAGCCCACCGGCACGGCATGAACGCCGAAGACACCCTTGGTATTCTGCGCCGTTAGTGCCGTGATCGCGGTCGCGGCATACCCGCCGAGCGCGGTTGCCGCCTTGATGTCACCCTGGATGCCGGCACCGCCGCCGGAATCGGAACCGGCGACGATAAGAACGCGCCCCTTCACTCGGCCGCACGCCCGCCGACGGCGCTTCGTATGGATTGGACGATGGCATCGACGACGCCGTTCACCAGCGCCTCGTCGTCGCCCTCGGCCATGACCCGAATGACCGGCTCGGTGCCCGATTTGCGAATCAGCAGCCGGCCGGTGTTCTTCAGCCGAGCCTCGCCATCGGCGATGGCGCGTTTGACCTCCGGCCGATCGAGCGGCGCGCCGCTCTCGAACCGGACGTTGCGCAACAGCTGCGGCAGCGGCGAAAAGACGCGGCAAACCTCACTCGCCGGCCGACCCGACTGCACGATCACCGCCAGCACCTGAAGGGCCGCGATCAGACCGTCGCCGGTTGTCGTGTAGTCGGCGAAAATAAGGTGCCCGGATTGTTCGCCGCCGAGATTGCAGTTGCGTTCGCGCATCGCCTCGACGACGTAGCGATCCCCCACCGCCGTCCGCGTCAGGGGAATGCCGAGGCCGCCCAAATGCCGTTCCAGGCCCAGATTCGACATCACCGTGGCGACGACCCCGTCGCCGCGCAGGCGGCCATCGCTCTTCCAGCAACCGGCGATCAGCCCGAGCACCTGGTCGCCATCGATGACGGTGCCATGTTCGTCGGCGACGATGACCCGATCGGCGTCGCCATCCAGCGCGATGCCAAAATCGGCGCCGTGGGCGACGACCTGCTCGCACAACGCCCGCGGGCTGGTCGCGCCGCATTCCTTGTTGATGTTGATGCCGTCGGGTTTAACCGCCATGGCGACGACCTCCGCGCCGAGTTCCCACAGCACCGTGGGGGCGACACGATAGGCCGCGCCATTGGCGCAATCGACGACGATCTTGAGGCCATCGAGCCGCAGCCCCGCCGGGAAGGTGCGTTTGACGAATTCGATATAGCGGCCTTGCGCGTCGTCGAGCCTGCGCGCGCGGCCCAGGCTGTCGGGCGCGGCCAGCTCGTCGGCGCGACCGCGCGCGACCTGGGCTTCGATTTCCGCCTCGATCTCGTCGGAAAGTTTGTAGCCATCGGGTCCGAACAGCTTGATGCCGTTATCCCGGTACAGGTTGTGCGAGGCGGAGAGGACCACGCCCAGATCGGCACGCAGCGACCGCGTCAACATGGCAACCGCCGGCGTCGGCAGCGGCCCGACCAGAATCACATCCATGCCGATGGAAACGAAACCGGCGGTCAGGGCGGGCTCGAGCATGTAACCCGAGAGCCGCGTATCCTTGCCGATGACGACGCGATGACGGTGGTCGCCGCGAATGAACCGGCGGCCGGCCGCCTGCGCGACCAGCAACGCGGTGGTCGCGGTCATCGGCTCGATATTGGCCGTGCCCCTGATCCCGTCGGTGCCGAACAGTTTTCGCGTCATCGCCTCTCCTTGATCTCCCCATGCCCGAACCCAGCCGGTCCACAGCTTGGCGTGTTTTCGGCCGCCGTGAAAGCCGTCCTTTGGTCAGTGGGCCTCGGCGGCGGCGGCACCGTCGTTTAGCGCACGCCAAATCGCCACGGCCTGAGCGGTCTCGGCGACATCGTGGACACGGAGGATTTGCGCGCCGCCGCCCAGACCCGCGACCGCTGCGGCCAGGGAACCGGGTAAACGCCGGTCGGGCGATTCGGCCCTCGCCACCCGGCCGATGAAACTCTTGCGGGAGACCCCCAGGACAAGCGCGCAGCCCAGTCCGTGGAACAAGGCCAGCCGCTCGATAAGGTCGAGATTGTGCCGCACCGTCTTGCCGAATCCGATGCCGGGATCGACGGCGATGCGGTCATGGCGGATTCCGGCCAACAAACACGCCTGCACACGCTCGGCCAGGACATCGAACACATCGAGCGCGACATCGGCATAGGCCGGGGCTTTCTGCATCGTCTGGGGGCTGCCCTGCATATGCATCAGCACGACCGCGGCCCCGGACTCCGCGGCGGTTTTCAGGCTGTCGGGATCGCCGGTCAGCGCCGTGACGTCATTGATTACCCGCGCGCCCGCGGCGACCGCCTCGCGCATGGCGGCGGCCCGGCGGGTGTCGATGGACAATACCGCACCCTGGCCCGCCAGCCCGCGCAGCACCGGCACCACACGCCCCAGTTCCTCGTCGATCGATACCGGTTGGGCGCCCGGCCGCGTCGATTCGCCGCCGACATCGACGATGTCGGCCCCGGCCGCGATCAGCGCGCGGCCATGGGCGATGGCGGCGGCGGCGGTCGGAAACCGGCCACCGTCGGAGAAGCTGTCGGGCGTGACGTTGAGAACACCCATGATGAGCGGTCGCGACAGCGCCAGCCCGGCGAAGGCCGGACGCGGCGCAGTCAAGGCGGCCAAATAGGCCTCCAGGCGCCGCCGAGTCGCCTCGTCCGCCAACCGAATCCTCGCATCGAGGGCAGCCAAGGGAAGGAATTCGCCGCGGCCGCGGCCGGCGGCATCGCGCCGAAGGATCAGCCAGGACGAAAAGGCTAGCGGCCCGCCGGCCAAAGGCAAGGCATGACCGCCTTCGCCCGCTTCAATGGCCGCTCGCCTGGCAAGAATACCCAGGGGTAGAAGATAAGGCGAAGACGTCGCGGCGCCCGCCGCGGCTGCAGCGGCGCGGTCGATCACGACCCCGGCTGGGGCTCCGGATTCAGGCTTTCGGGGCCGCGACCGGCGCCGCTGGCGGGCACCGAGGCCCGGCGGCCGGGCGGGCGGGGCGGCGGCTCCTCGCCGGTCGGCCGCACGATCGTTTCGCCGCGTAGCAGCGCCTTGACCTCATCGCCGGACAAGGTCTCGTACTCCAGCAGGCTCTTGGCCACGATGTGCAAATCGTCGATGTGTTGAGTCAGGATGTCGCGCGCGGTTTTCTCCGCCAATTCGACAATGGTGCGAATTTCCTCGTCGATCATCCGCGCGGTGGCGTCGGAGACGTTCTTACGCTGGGTCACGGAATGGCCAAGGAAAACCTCTTCCTCGTTCTCGCTATAACGCAGCGGCCCGAGTTTTTCGCTCATGCCCCATTCGGTCACCATGCGCCGGGCCATGTTCGTGGCCTGGCGAATATCGTCGGCGGCGCCGGTCGTCACCTGGTCGTAGCCGAAGACGATTTCCTCGGCCACGCGCCCGCCGAACATGGAGGCCAGGCGCGCGCGCAGTTCTTCGCGGCTATAACCGTAACGGTCGCGTTCGGGCAGCGACATGGTGAGGCCAAGCGCGCGACCGCGCGGGATGATCGTCACCTTATGCAGGGGATCGTGGCTCGGCATGTTGAGGCCGACCAGGGCGTGACCGCCTTCGTGATAAGCGGTGATCTGCTTTTCCTTCTCGCTCATCACCATGGACCGGCGTTCGGTGCCCATCATGACCTTGTCCTTGGCGTCTTCCATCTCGGCCATGGTCACCAGGCGTTTGCCGCGGCGGGCGGCGAGCAGCGCGCCTTCATTGACCAGATTTGCGAGATCGGCGCCGGAGAAGCCGGGCGTGCCGCGGGCGATGACCTTGGCGTCGACATCCGGGGCCAGCGGCACCTTGCGCATGTGGACGCGCAGAATCTTTTCGCGCCCCAAGACGTCGGGATTGGGCACCACGACCTGCCGATCGAAACGGCCGGGGCGCAGCAAGGCGGGGTCGAGCACGTCGGGGCGGTTGGTCGCGGCGATGAGGATCACGCCCTCATTGGCCTCGAATCCATCCATCTCGACCAGCAGCTGATTGAGCGTCTGTTCGCGTTCGTCGTTGCCGCCACCGAGCCCTGCGCCGCGATGACGGCCGACCGCGTCGATTTCGTCGATGAAGATGATGCAGGGTGCGTTTTTCTTACCCTGCTCGAACATGTCGCGCACGCGGCTGGCGCCGACGCCCACGAACATCTCGACGAAATCGGAGCCGGAAATGGTGAAGAAGGGCACATTGGCCTCGCCGGCGATGGCGCGGGCGAGCAGGGTCTTGCCCGTGCCGGGCGGGCCGACCAGCAACACACCCTTCGGAATCTTGCCGCCGAGGCGCTGGAATTTTTGCGGGTCCTTGAGGAATTCAACGATTTCTTCCAGCTCGACCTTGGCCTCGTCGATGCCGGCAACATCCTCGAAGGTCACGCGCCCGGACTTTTCGGTCAACAGCCGCGCCCGCGATTTGCCGAAGCCCAGCGCGCGCCCGCCGCCCGACTGCATTTGGCGCATGACGAAAATCCACACGCCGATCAGCACGACGAAGGGGAGCCATTGCCCGAGCATGTAGAGCAGCGGGTGGATCGGCTGTTCTTCCGGCGCCGCGGTGACGCGCACCGAACGGCCGGTCAGCCGGGCGATCAGGCCCGGATCGTCGGGCGCATAGGTCGAAAAGGCCCGCCCGTCGACGAAATGACCGGCGATCTGCGGTCCTTGAATCGTCACGTCGGCGATCCGGTTGTTCTCCACTTCCGCGACGAAATCGGAATATGCGAGCGGCGTATGCGGACCGCGCGAGGAAGAACTCTGGAAAAGATTGAAGAGGGCGACCAAAAGCAGGCCGATGATCACCCACAGCGCCAGATTCTTGCCGAAATTGTTCAATTCCCGACCCTCGCTCGCAGCGAAGCCGACCTGGACGATACCCGGGCCACCCACCGATGGCCGACCCCTCGCCTTCGACCGGCCTCTCCTCTATGAGAACCCAAACCCCGCGACGCTCAAAGGGTGGGTGGGACGAAATACAACCGTATCCACCCTTAAGCTACCAGCCTTCACGGCACGGCGTCCATAAGACAGGTGGGGTACTTCGACCACCCCGTCAAGGTCCCACAAGGCGGGCAGGCTCGGGCGGACCGCTGCGGGAAGAGGATGATCGCGCAGACCGGGCCGTGCCTTGACGATCTGCGCCCACCCGTCCGGCCCCAGGCGGCGCAGCCGCAGCTTCAGGCCCGGACGCAGCGCCAGGACGAACCGGCCGTCCCAGAAAACCGCCATCGGCCGCTTCCCGACATCGATGGTTTCCACCGCCGCTTCCGCCTCGCGGCAGATCGTGATCGCGGCGCCGTTCGCCTCGACGCGGCACCCGGCCAGCGTGCGGGTCTTCATTGGTGCCGCGCCGATGGCGACGGCATAGAGGCGCTCCAATCGATCAAGACGTTGTGAATGGGCGTTACCGCCGATCGTCACCAGGCAACGCGACAGCGCCCGCAGCCCCACTTCCGCGGGTGCGGCGGCCAAGGGGGCCCGGGCGATGGCGGCATAACCTTCGGGCCAGATTTGGGCGGCGGCGGCCAATAGCGTGTTGACCTGGTCTTCGATCGCCAAGCGCGCCCGTCCCAGGCGAAAGGCGGTGGCCGCCATCCGATCGACCGCCCCGCCCGCATCCACTTCGGCAATGCCGGCGCGCAGGCCGGCGCGACGAAACCGGCGGTCGCGGTTGGACGGGTCTTCGATCCATTGCTGGCGGCGGGCGCGAAGCATGGCCCGCGGCCGGTCGGGCGCGATCGCCAGAAGCGGCCGCAGAAGCCGCACATCGGGTGTCTCCGCGACCCTGGCCATGCCGGCCAGCCCGTCGAGGCCGCTGCCGCGATCGAGGCGCAGCAGGAAAGTCTCGGCCTGATCGCCGCGATGATGGCCGAGCAGGAGATGAAGAACGCCGGCATCACGGCACCACGATGTCAGCAGCCGATAGCGCGCCTCCCGCGCCTGCGCCTGCACATTGGCGACCGGCTTGGCGCCGTGCCAGACGAGGACGATGTGGCGAATCCCGGCCGCCTTGAGCCACCGCCCGGTCTGCCGCGCCTCCGCCGCCGCCGCCGGCCGCAAGCCGTGATCGACGGTCAGCGCCGTGACATCGCCGCCGCGGGCGCGGGCCCAATCGCGGGCGAGCAGGCACAGCGCCAGGCTGTCGGCGCCGCCGGACACGGCCACGGCCAGACGCGGGCGCGTCTCGAACGAACCGATTGCGGCCATGGCGGCATCGAATTCAGGCGCTAGAGGGGGTTGGCCGCTTTCCCGGGAAAGGCGGCGGGTGTTCACCGCAAAGCCCGGTCAGCAACCCGTGCGCTGCTTTTGGGCGAGCACTTGCTGCTTAATCGGCGGCGGAGCGGTGGGGATTTCGCGGTCGATTTGGGCATAAGCGGCGCAAGCCGGTTGCTTTTGCCCAAGCGCCGCCAGCGACATGCCCAACTTCAGGAGGAGGTCGGGCGCCTTGTCGCCTTTCGGGTATTTCTTGTAACCCTCGCCGAAGGCCGTCGCCGCGCGCGCATAGTCATTACGCACATAGAAGGTCTCGCCGAGCCAGTATTGGGCGTTGCCGGCGAGTTTGTGTTCGGGGTGGGCGGCAACGAAAGCGGCCAGCGCCTGTTCGGCCTTGACCATTTCGACCTGATCCCGCTGCGCCTTCAACAAAAGGCCATAAGCGAAGTCGTATTGTTCCTGGGGCGGACCGGCCGGCAGAGTCGCCGCCGGCAGGGCGGCCTGTTGCCCGCCCGGCCGCGCCTGGCCATTGCCGGCATCGGCCGGCGAACGCTCCGCCACGGCGCCGGGCGAGGCCTTCTCCAGGGCGCTGAGGCGGAAATCGACGTCGCCGACGAGTTTGTCGAGACGGCCGCGAAGCTGCGCCACCGTGAAGGTCAATTCCTCGATCTTGCCGGTGAGGCCGCGGACCTGTTCGTCGAACGCCGACAGGCGCGAATCAAGCTCGGCCGCCAAGCTGGGGGAGGAACCCGACGGGGCCGGGCCGCCGGTCGCCGGTCGGGGTCCGGTACGCGCCGCATCGTTCTGCAAGTCGCGCATGTCACGCTGCAACCGCTCGTTGAGTCCGAGCAGGGTGCGAAATTCGCGCTGCATCATGTCCAGCCGCTCGTTGAGCGACCGGATATCGGCGTTCTGAGCCGCAGCCGGAATCGGCAGCGCGACGGCCACGCCCGTGGCGACAATCGCGGCCAACCAGGCGGCTCGTGTGTTTCTTGGAAACATGCGGCCCATCACAACCATGGCCCGGCGAACCGGGGGGCGAAGGCCGGTGGCTTTGGGGCGAGATGTCCCCGGTCTTCGCGGCGATCCAAAAAAAACCTCATCCCTATTATGTAGGGATGAGGTTTGGTTTGTGAATATTTCCGGTCGAATTTAATTCACGACCGCCTGGCTGCGGCGGTTTTGCTGCCAAGAGCTTTCGTTCGAACCCAACACCGCCGGGCGTTCCTTGCCGTAGCTGATGGTGGCGACGCGATTGGTATCGATGCCCAGCGAAACTAGGTAGCGCTTCGCCGCGTTCGCGCGGCGATCGCCCAGCGCGATGTTGTATTCGCGGGTGCCGCGCTCATCGCAATGGCCTTCGATGGTCAGCCGCACGTTGGGATAACGCTTGAGCCAGGCCGCCCACCGTTCGACACGGGCGCGAGAGTCGGGCCGCAGATCGGACTTGTCGAAATCGAAAAGCACGCGGTCTCCGATCAGCTCGAAATCGCCGCGCGAGCCCGGTGCCGGCGCCGTGAGCGTCGTCGCTGGCGCCGCCGACGTCGTCGGCGCCGCGGGCTGAACGGCCGCTCCGGTGCCACCCGCGGCGCCACCTTGCTGCGGCGCGGTCTGACAGGCCGCCAGTAGCAAGCCCAAGGCAATGAGGCTCAAGACCTTCGAACGCATGAGTAACTCCTTTTATTTTCAATTCGACTTTATTTCGCCCGAACGTCTCATACGCTCGGCAAAGTTGGATTCCAAAAGCCGGGAATTGCCCCTGATCTCCGAATGCTGCAGACTATAATGCCGGAGAATCAGGGAATCAAGGGTGACCACGCTGGGTCGGAAGCATCTTCCGGCGTGTTGATTTCGCGTTCATTGTATCCCGTCAGGTCGATCGAATAAAGCCGCGTGCGGCCCCCTTGGCCGCGCTCGTTGGTCGGTTCTTGGCGAAAATACATGATAACCCGCCCATTGGGAGCCCAGGTCGGCCCCTCGACCAGAAACGATTCGGTCAACAATCTCTCGCCCGAGCCGTCCGGCCGCATGACGCCGATATAGAATTTTCCCTCGGTGATCTTGGTGAAGGCGATCAGATCGCCGCGCGGCGACCATACCGGCGTGGCGTATTTGCCGGCGCCGAAGCTGATCCGGCGTACATTGGCGCCGTTGGCCTCCATGACATACAACTGCTGGCTGCCGCCGCGATCGGAGTTGAAGACGATCTGGCGGCCGTCGGGCGCGAAACAGGGGGAGGTGTCGATCGCCGTGCTGCTGGTCAGGCGGCTGAACGCCTTGGTCCGCAAATCCATCAGGTAGATACGGGTGTCGCCATCCTCCGACAAACTCAACACGACGCGGTTGCCGTCGGGGGAAAAGCGCGGGGCGAAGGTGATGCCGGGGAAATCGCCGACCACTTCCTGGCGCGCGGTGTCCACGTCCATGACGTAAACACGCGGCCGATTGTTGACATAGGACAGATAGGTGATTTCCTGGCTGGTCGGCGAAAAACGCGGGGTCAGCACCAGGAAGCGTTCGTCGGTGGTCAGGAATTTATGGTTGGCGCCGTCTTGATCCATGATCGCCAGGCGCTTGAGTCGCCGCTGCTGCGGCCCGCGTTCGGACACGTAGACCACGCGGGTATCGAAATAGCCGTCCTCGCCGGTGACGCGTTTGTAGATGGCGTCGGCGATGACATGGGCGACCCGCCGCCAATTGCTGGCCGGCGTCGTGAAGACGCTGCCCGCCATCTGTTGTTCGGCGAACACGTCCCACAGGCGGAACTCCACCTTCACGCGTCCGTCGCGCTGGACCTCGACATTGCCGTGCACGAGGGCCTGGGCGTTGATCTGGCGCCAATCGGTAAGACGCGGCGGCGCGGCCTTGAGCGCCGCCGGCGTCTGGATGAAGGCGCGCGGATCGAGCGGCCGGAACAGGCCGGATCGTTCGAGATCGGCCGTCACCACACGCGCCATGTCGGCGCCGACCTGCGCTTCCTCGGGTGCCGTGCCAAAAAACGTCGACACCGCGACGGGCAAAGGCTGCGGTTGGCCGCGGGTGATGTCGATGCGGATTTCGGCCGCCGCCATTCTTTGCGACAACCCCCAAAACGCGGCGATTCCGCCGGTCAAGACCAGCCGGCGGCCCAGGGACCAGCCGGCGGGAAATCCCGCAGGCGGCGGTAGCGGACGAGAGCTCAAGGTCATCATCTCATTCCCAGCAATTCCTTGGGGTTGAACACAATCTGCAGGCGGTCGCTGGACAGTCTTTCTTCCTTGCCCGGCGGCAGCCGCAAGGGGCTCGATCGCAACACCGCACGCCGTGCGCTTTCCGCAAAAACGCGAAAGACATCGTCGCGGTCGGCGCGGGCTTCGTCTTCAATTCGCACATCCGCCACGGTTCCGTCGCGTGAAATCGCAACGCTCACCGCGACGATCATGTTCTGCGCGTCCTTGGCCCCGATCGGCGGATTCCAGTTGCTGGTGATCTGCTGGCGGATCATGTCGATG